>NZ_JBIKBQ010000030.1:0-33693 GCF_058122085.1 Luteolibacter sp.
GATTCCGAGCGCCAGTGGATCGTCGATCCCATCGATGGCACGGTGAATTTCTTCTACGGCATTCCCCATTTCTGCGTCTCCATCGCCCTGCGGGTCGCCGGAGAAATCGTCGTCGGCGTGATTCATGATCCGATGGTCGGCGAAACCTGGACCGTCGAAAAAGGCGGCCCGGCGTTGCTCAACGGTCGCCCGATTCAAGTCAGCAAGCGCTACGATCTGGCGGAATCGATCCTCTACGTCGGCTGCGGCAAGGACGAGGAAGCGCTCCGGACCGGCGTCGAGCGTTTTCACCGCGCCTCGCTGCGCGCCCGTAAAATGCGCATGATGGGCTCCGCCGCGCTCGGCATGGCCTACATCGCCAGCGGTCGGATCGATGGCTACATCGAGTCCCGCATTTCCCTCTGGGACATCGCCGCCGGCCAGCTTCTGGTAGAAACCGCCGGCGGCAAGGTGGATCTCACCGCCGTCCCTGGCCATGCCGACGCTTGGTCGATCGTCGCCAGCAATGGAAAAATCCCGCTTGAGGAAATCCTTTAACGTTCAACCTTCATGACCGGCATCGGCTACGACGTTCACCAATTCGCGGAAAACCGTCCGCTCGTCCTCGGCGGCGTGACCATCCCGCACAGCCACGGCCTCGCCGGGCATTCCGACGCGGACGTTCTCTGCCACGCGATCGCCGACGCCGTGCTCGGCGCGATGGGGCAGCCGGACATCGGTTATTTTTTCCCGCCCGGTGATCCGGCGTGCAAAGACATTTGTTCGCTGGAAATCCTCGTGAAATGCCGCGAACTCGCCGCCGCGGCCGGCCTGACCATCGTCAACGTCGATTCCACCCTGATCGCCGAGGCTCCGAAAGTGCTGCCCCACCGCGACGCGATGCGCGCCAACATCGGCACCGCGCTTGGAATCGCCCCGGAGCGCGTCGGGATCAAGGCCACGACTAACGAAACCATGGGTTTCATCGGCCGGAAGGAAGGCATCGCGGCTCTCGCCGTCGCACAGGTGGACATCGGGTGATCGACCCGCGACCGGCTAGCCGATGACGTCGCGGACGCGGCTGGCGATGACTTCCGCCAGTTGCACCTCGCCTTCCTCGCGGAGAAACTCGCAGTAGTTCGAGGCGACGGCTTCGAGATCGGCGGCGTATTCCGAGCCGAGCGCTTCGTAGCCGGTGAGGGCTTTTTCAAAATGCCTGCGCGCCCAGGAGCGATCGCCGGTGTTGAGCAGGGCGAGGGCGAGATTGTTGTGGGATTGGGCGGTGTCCGGGTGCTCCTCGCCGAGGAGTTTGCGGCGGGTTTCCAGCGCGATCATGTGCATTTCCCGGGATTGCTCGAAGTATCCGGCGGCCTGGTAGAGAGCTCCGAGATTGCTGGAGACGGTGGCGGTTTGCTCATGCTCCTGGCCGAGTTGCGAGTGGAGGATTTCCAGCGCCCGCAGGAAATGGGACTCGGCGGTATCCAGATCACCCGCCGCCTTGGCGATGAAGCCGAGGTTGTTGGCGATGGCCGCGATATCGAGCAACAAGGGTGGCTCGTGGCGTTCGAAGAAATCGATGGAGTTCTGCCAGTGGGCGACGGCTTGTTCTTCCCGGCCGAGTCCGTCGTAGGCCGCGCCGAGCCCGGCGTGGAGCCTGCCAATCTGGTCGAAACGATCCGGGCGGTCCTGCAATTGATCGATCGCCTGGCGGTAGTCGTCACGGGCGAGTTCGAAATTTCCCAGCTCGCGGTGGATGTCGCCGCGGGTTTCGAGCGCGGAGGCGAACGCGTCGATGCTATCGAGATTCGGGCCGAGCGTTTGCTGGGATTTCTCCACGGCTGCGGCTGCGGCATGCAACGCTTCGTTGAGGTTTCCATCCGCGCGCAGGGCTTCGACGCGGTCGTGAAGAATTCCAATCAGGGTTGCAGTCGGAGAATCCATAATTTGTGGGGTGAAGCTACTATCGGTGGATTTCGTCCTCTGACGAGCCGAAATCACTCGCCGGGGAAAGTCTTTCGATCAACTCCCGCCGGGAAGCCGGCAAGCTGCCAAGCGCGTCGCGCAGGGACAATTCCGCCCGGCTCGGATCTTGCAGGACTCCGAGAAGTCGGGCCAGTTCGGATTCGAAATGGCGGAGCGCCCGCAGGCCGGGTGGCGTGGTGTCGAGATGGTCGAGCGCCCGCTTGAGCAGATCGTGCAGTCCCGGCTCGGGATGCCCCGGCTCCACCGCCATTTCGACCAATTGGCAGCAGTAGGCAGCCAGCAAAGTGGAGCTATAGTTCTGGCGCAGGCCCTCGCGCCATTGCCGGATCGCGACTTCCCGCAGCGAGTGAAGTTCTCCGCCCCGCGACAGGGTAAAGCTGATCTCGCCGCCGAAAAAAAGGTCCAGCTGACCGTTGAATTTACTTTTCGGCCGTCTGGCGCCTTTTGCGACCGTTTTGACCAATCCGCAAGCTTCCGTAAACCAGTGAACAATCAGGCTGGTTTCCGTCAGACGGGTGAGGCGGATCACGATGGCTTCCGTGGATTGCACGCCGGGACCTTCGCGCGCATTTCGTGAAATGGCGATGCCCATTGATCCGCTGGCGATGATTTATCAGCTCCCAAACATCGGCCTCCAAATTCCCGGATTGACTAAACCGATGACTTTCAATAGCTTGTAGCCGTCATGAGATGAAGTTTGCTAGTGAATAGCCGCCCCCCTCCCCGATGAAATCCCCCCACCGGCATCGCTCTATCAGCGGCACCTCGCGTGATGATGGCTGCGGCTGGTTTCGGACAAAACGAGCTGGAGAATGCCGAAAAGGTACATTGACCCGCGCGGGGGTTAGGTTATGAAATTTAGTTCGGTTTAATTAAATATCAGCTTCTTGAAAATCATCCGGTCAAATCAAACATGGCGCGTCGTCGAGTCTTTCTCGGGGGAGAGCCATTGTCTTGAGCGGCTCGCGTTGAGCAAGGGCTATCGGGTCGCGGACGTTTGCCGCGCCTTGGGATGCAGCAGCCGCTACCTGCATATTTTGTTCGTCAGGGACATCGGGCTGTCGCCGAAGCACTGGATGAAAATGGAGCGGATGGTGGTGGCCAGAAGGAAGCTGGAAGGCGGCAAATCCCCCGACGATGTGGCGAGGGACTTGGGATTCCTGTCGATCACCACCTTCTGCCGGCAATTCCATACATTCTATCGAACGACCCCCGCCTTGTTCCAGAGCAAGCGGAAGGTTTTCGCCCATCCCGACGGCTCGGTGTCAGGCCGGGAGCCGGGTCCGGAATGACCTTTCAGTCGGCTCAAGGAATCCGGAAAATCTTTTTGTTGGACGGGTCGCGCGCCAGCTGTCCGGATTTGAAACCGGCCACGTCGATGACATTGTAAGGCTCGTAAGGACTCAGCACTTGATCAGGATTCGTGGTGGGCTGGGCGGTGGGGTAGCCGCCCGTGGCGGTTGGAGGCTGGACTGGAGCAGGCGGCGGCTGCGGCGCGAAGTCGCTTTGCGAATCGTAGGGCGAAACCTGCTCGGGGGCGAACGGCGGATCCGGCCGGAAACGCGGCGGCGGCACCGGTGGCGGCGGGGTGCAGGAGGCCAGCCCGACAATGCTGGCCGCGGCGATGGAGAGGGATGTTTTGGACATGGGCTTGGGACGTGAGGTTTCGTAACTCTATTCGAATCAACAGGATCGCGCAATCAGATGCTTGGAAAGAATCGCCAGCTTGCGTGCCTTGGAAACACGGTAGCGTTTTTCAAAAACATGGAAACGGTCATCGCGCATTTTTTCCAGCAGGAGGTGGTAGATTTCCCCCATGATCCTGGCGGGCACCAGCGCGTTGCGATCCGCAGCGGGAAGCGCTTCGGCGGCTTGGTGGAAAAAGCCTTCCGCGCGCTCGGCCTCATAAGCCATCAGCGCGAGGAACCGCCCGTCCCGCACCCGGCCGGCGAGATCCTGCTCGGTGTATTGAAAGCGGGACATGTCCGCCAGCGGCAGATAGATCCGCCCGCCGTTCGAGAGATCCTCCCCGATGTCGCGCAGGATGTTGGTCAGTTGCAGGGCGTGGCCGAGCGCCACCGCGTAGCGCTCCGATCCGGAATCGGTGCAGCCGAAAATCCGGATCGAAACCAGCCCGACCGCGCAGGCGACCTTCCAGATGTATTCCGATAGTTCCTCCCAGGTTTCGAAGCGCTGCGGCTGCAGGTCCATCCGGCAGCCGTCGATGATCGCGACGAGCAAATCGTTCGGAATTTGCCGCCTGTCGCGCAGGGAGATCACTTCGCGCTGGAATTCATCGGGGGCTTGGAATCCATCGATCATTCCTTGTCTCCAAGCATTCAAGGACCGGCCGCGCTCTTCGAGTGGGACGCCTGGATCATCCGCCAGATCATCCATCGTCCGGCAGAACGCGTAGAAAACCACCATGTCCTCACGCCGCTCGCGGGGCAGGATGTTCAGGGCGAAGGCCAGATTCGACTTCGCTTTGCGGGTGATTTCCGAGGCGGCGGACACGGCGTCAGCGGATGAATCCCCAGTGTCCGCTGGTGATCGGCCACAGCGAGAACAGCGCCGGCCCGACCAGGTTGAATTCCTTCACCGGGCCCCAGTAGCGCGAGTCCAGCGAGTTTCCGGTGTTGTCGCCGAGGGCCGCGTATTCGCGCATTCCCGGGCGTCCGTTAGCGGCCAACGGCAGCGTCGCGCCGTCCTTGGCGAGGTACTGGGGAAGCTTCTTCCCGTTATGGGCGGCTTCATTCGAACTGGCCAGGCCGTAGCCGCCGGGGTTGATGCTGTAAGCTCCCTCGCCGCGGATCACCCGCTGGATGCCGGGCTCTTGGGCGATTTTCCCATCGATGAGCAGGTTGGGAGGCTGGATGGAAAGCGTGTCGCCGGGGACGCCGCACAAGCGCTTGATGTAGTGCGAGCCGGCACCCTGCTCGCCGCTGCGCTTCTGGATGCCCTCGATGCCGATGGTGTCGAACACGAAAACCTCGCCGCGCTTGGGTTTGCGGAAATGGTAGGAAAACTTGTCCACTAACACCAGATCGCCGGAGTCGATGGTGCCCTCGCAGATCACCATGTCCTTGGGAATCAAACCGCCGTTGCGGACGGCGTGGCTGATCGCGGTGCTGAGGCCGATCGCGGAGGACGGGTTGGAGGGGGCGGGAAGCCGGAGCGGCGGGGAATCTGAAAAGCGGATCTCCGAGCGGCTGAAAAAGTGCAGGAACTGGGTGTCCTTGATGTCCAATCCGCCTTGGCGGGTGATGGCGATGTGGCGGTCCCGGTCGTTGACCTCATAGACGTAGGTCCTCCCGCGCAGCACTTTTTCCAACAGGCGCTGGGGCAGGCTCGGCCATTGATCCTTTTTCAGGGGCGTGCCGATGATGCCGTTGAGAGTCGGTTGCATCGATCCGGTAGGAATCCGGAAGGGCTGCAAATAGTAAGCGCGCAGGCCGAGTGCGATGACGATGGCGACGAACATGACCTCCACGTTTTCCTCGAACCAGCCGAGCGGTTTCTCCTGCGGCAGGGAGTTCTCACAGACCGCGCGGATCTGTTTCGAGGCTTCGTTCACTTTCGCGAGATCCTTGGATTGGATCGCCGCGAGCAAATCCGCGCGGCGGGAGTCGATCTCGACCACGCGCTCGGGCTTGAGCAGGTCGCGTTTGTAATCGACGAATTTTTTCGCACCCTTCACCAGGTGCTGCGCTTCCTTTTTCCACTTCGGCGTGAACATGGCCGGAGTCTCACGACGGATCGGACCGACTGCAAGCGCGGAGAGTGGCGGAAAATCAAGCTTTGGCGGGTGCCGGGCGGAGTTTTTCCCAGTCTTCGGCCGACACGCAGCACGGATCGGCGGCGACCCAGTGATTGGCGGCGATTTGCCTGAGGGAAAGGTCCGCGCCGATGGTCTCGGGGTAGCGCGGGTGGTTCATGCGGTGGCCGAAGGCGCTGCCGGGCGGCGGATCGATGGGTGAGGGGACGTCGCCCTCCAATAGGATTTTTTTCCGTTTCACCTTCGGGTCGTGCGAGGGGATCGCGGAGAGCAGTGCTTTGGTGTAGGCGTGGCGAGGGTCCTGATAGATGGCCTCGGCGGTGGCGAGCTCGACGATTTTTCCGAGATACATCACGGCCACCCGGTCGCTGACGTGCTTCACCACCGAGAGGTCGTGAGCGATGAAAAGATAGGACAAGCCGAAATCCCGCTGCAACTCGACGAGCAGGTTGAGGATCTGGGATTGCACCGAGACATCGAGCGCGGAGACCGGCTCGTCGCAAACGATGAGCTTCGGCTTCAGCGCGAGCGCGCGGGCGATGCCGATGCGCTGGCGCTGGCCGCCGGAAAATTCGAAGGAGTAGCGCTCGGCGGACGACGCCGGCAGGCCGACGCGGTCTAGCAAGTCATCGACCCGCTGGATGCGTTCCGCGCGGCTGCCGAGGCCGTGGATGATGAAGGGTTCCTCGATGATCGCCCGCACGCTCATCCGCGGGTCGAGCGACTCGGCGGGATCCTGGAAGATCATCTGGAAATTCCGCCGAAGCGGACGCAGCGCGCGCGGGCCGGCGTGGCTGATGTCGTGATTTTCAAAACGGATGCTGCCGGTCGTCGGCTTGAGCAATCGTACGATCGCCTTGCCGAGCGTGGATTTCCCGCAACCGGACTCGCCGACGAGTCCGAGCGTCTCGCCGGGCGCGATGTCCAGCGAGACGCCGTCCACCGCGCGGACGGCTCCGGTCTGGCGCAGCATGACGCCGCCGCGCACCGGGAAATGGACGCGGAGGTCGTTTACAGATAGAAGATTCATGGGAACATCGAACATTGAACGCCAAACATCGAACATCGAAGTGAAGAGAAGGAAGAATTACTTGCGGCGTTTTTCGGCGGTGGCGATGCTGGTGACGAAAATGCGGATGAGTTGGTCGGTTTCATTGGACGTTCGATGTTTGGCGTTCAATGTTTGGCGTTCAATGTTCGATGCCCGAAGTGCATTCCGGGCAGGTTTCCACCCAATGATTGGGTGACACTTCGGAGAACACGGGCCGCTCGCGGGTGACGGCGGTGGTGCGACCCATGCGTTGGCAAAAACGGCAGCCGTGCGAGTAGTCGGCGAGGGCGGCGACGGTTCCGGGGATGGTTTTGAGGAGGGATTTCGACGGCGTGTCGAGCGTCGGGATCGAGTGGAGCAGGCCCTGGGTGTAGGCGTGGAGAGGATTGGAAAACAACTCTTCCGCACCCGCCCGCTCGACGACGCGACCGGCATACATCACGACGACGTCGTCGCACGTTTCCGCGATGACGCCGAGGTCGTGGGTGATGAGAATGGTGGACATGCCCATCTCCGACTGGAGGCGGCTCATCAGGTCCAGGATCTGCGCCTGCACCGTCACGTCGAGCGCGGTGGTCGGCTCGTCGGCGATGAGCAGCGAGGGGCGGCAGGCCATCGCCATGGCGATGACGACGCGCTGGCGCATGCCGCCGGATAGATGGTGCGGGTAGTCCATCATCCGCTTTTCCGGAGCGGGGATGCGGACGAGTTCGAGCATCTCGGTGGCCGCGTCCCAGGCGTCCTTTTTCGAGAGCTTCTTGTGCATGTGGAAAACCTCCGCCACCTGACGCCCGATGCGATGCACCGGGTTGAGCGCGGCCATCGGCTCCTGGAAAATCACGCCGATCTCGCCGCCGCGGATTTTGCGGATTTCCGAGTCGCTGGCGCGGACGAGGTCGCGGCCTTTGAAATACACATGGCCGCCGAGGATCTTGCCCGCAGGCTGCGGGAGCAGGCGGACGATCGACATCGCGGTGACGCTTTTCCCGCAGCCGGACTCGCCGACGATGCCGACGGTCTTGCCGGCAGGCACCGTGAACGACACCTGATCGACGGCGCGGAGCAGGCCGCGGTCGGTCTCGAAGGAAGTGATGAGCTTGTCCACTTCCAGGATGTTTTCCGTTTCGGGAATCATGGTGCTGCGGGGGAGGTTGGCGCTTTGACTCGATAGTCCTCGATGGTCCTGATGGATTCCGGGAAGGACCTGCCGGTGCGGCGGGCGGATTGCGTTTCGGCTTTCACCGCCTCGTCGATCCAGAAGACGAACACCTCGTGCGGATCATAGACGACGGGCGGGCTGAAGCGGGTGTTCTCACAGTCCGGCCATTTCACCCAGCGCCACAAGCCGATGCGGATAAAATCCACCGAGTAGCCGGGGACGAAAATCGCCTCGTCGTGCATGATGCGCTGGAGTTTCCACGCGGCGTCCTTGAGCTCTTCCGCGGTGCTTGCGGTGCGGACCTTCTCGCTGAGGACATCGGTGTCCGCCCGGTGCCAGACGAAGGTGTTATTCGTCTGCGGTTTTAAATTTCCCTTCTCGTCGATGGCGTTGGTGGAGTGAAGGAACTGATGGAAGTCCGGAACCGGTGGGTTGATCAGCCAGCTTCCGAGCGCCATTTCGTGCTGTTTCTGCATCTCCTTCTTGTAGGCGACGGTGTATTCCAACCCGTCGAGCCGCAGCTCGAAGCCGCAGGCTTTCGCCTCTTCCCGCAGGATGGCGAAGATCCGGTCGATCTGCGGCATGGCCGGATAGGTGACGGAGACGGAAAGCCGGGTGCCGTCCGGCTTGGTCAGGATGCCGTCGCGCCCCTCCTGCGTGTATCCCGCCTTGGCGAATGCGGCGCGCGCGGCGTCAATGGAGAAGGGGCGGGCGACGATGGATGGATCGCTGAAGGTGACGTAGCCTTCGTTGAAGGCGTTGAGCCGCTGGTAGTCGCCGCGGAACATCACGTCGATGACTTTCTGCCAGTTCATCGCATGGTGGATGCCGATGCGGACGTTCAGGTCGTTGAGCGGGGGCTTGCTGACATTCAGATAGAGCCCGCGCGGCACCTTGGGGTATTTGTTATAGAAGGTGACGCGCTCGATGTAGCCGTCGTAAACCGGGGCGATCTCGGATTTTTCATACCACAGCTGGGGCTGGGTGAGGAAAAACGTGTCGAGTTCGCCGGCCCGGAACAGTTCGAACGCCTTGGATTCGTCGCGCACCACGGTGTGGACGAGCTTGTCCGGGTTGAAACGGTATCGGTAGTATTTGCGGTCTTTCGCCCACCAGTTCTTCACGCGGGTCTGGGTGATGGACGCGCCTTTGATGATGTCCTCGGGCAGCACTTCATACGCTCCGGTGGTGGGAGGGAAACGCCATTGGTAGCGCTCGTTGTAGTCGGGGCCGTATTCGGAATAGAAATGGGGCGGCGAGGGGGTGATCGCCCCGGCGATGGCCGGCGCGTAGATTTTCGCCTCGGGCAACGAGACGGACACGGTGAGCTCGTCATACATCGCGACCTGGGCGATGTTTTCGCGGTAAAACTGTTTTGAGTAAGGATTGACGATGTTGTCCGAGACGCGGAGATAGACGGAGACGAGGAAATCCCGTGCCCTGACCGGGACGCCGTCCGAGTAGCGGGCCTCCGGGTCGATGCGGAAATAGATCGTGCGGCCGTCCTGGGAAGTGGCCCATTCCCTGGCGAGGCCGGGAATCATTTCCATGGTCTGCGGATGGAGGCTGACCATCGGCAGGTCGATGTAGTCGTAGAGGTCGCCGCGGAAAGAATTGTTAGCGTTGTCGCCGAAGGGGCGGATGGTCGGCGGAAAGGTGGGGATGAAACGACGGAAAGCCCCGTCCTTTTTCGCGGCGGGATCGCCGATCTCCGGCTGGTCCATGCCGTTTTCCCAAACGAGGTCCGCCGGGATTTCCGCCGGGGTTCCGACTTTCAGGAAACCGCCGAGGCCGAGGCGGAATTCCCATTTTTCCTGATCGAGGGCCAGTGCGGCGGCATGGAGTTCGAGGGCGGTTTTCGCCTCGCCCTCCGCGGTGGTTAGTTCTGCGGCGACGCGGGCGGCTTCCTTCCCGGTGGCTGCCTGCTGGGTTTTCAGCCAGTTCCCGATGTGGCGGTTGTAAATCGGCACGAAGGCGTCGAACTCGAGTTTTCTCGGGATTTCCTCCGTCTTGTGACGGCAGCCGGTCACGATGAATGCGAGGAAACACAGGAATGTGAGAAGTCGGCGCATCAACGATAGAAGGTGAATTTTTTCGGATCGAAGGCCTCGCGGACGGCCTCGCCGATGAAGGTGATCACGACCAGCAGCCCGACGAGGACCACGAAGGTCGAGGTGACGAGCCACGGCGCGGAAAGATTGGACAGGCCGTCGTTGAGCAGACGCCCCCAGGTCGCGTATTCCGGGGGGAGGCCGAAGCCGAGATAGTCGAGCGAGGTCAGCGAGAAGACCAGGCCGGACAGGGTGAAAGGCACCAGCGTCACGATGATGGCGACCGTGTTAGGCAGGAGATGGCGGAACAGAATCCGCGGGGTGCCGGCGCCGAGGACTTTGGCGGCGGAGATGTAATCCCGCTCCTTGTCGCGGTAGGCGGCGGTCCGCATCAGGTAGGTCATACCCATCCAGCCGAAGGCGACGAGGATGGTCAGGATGATCGGCAGGCCCTTGAATTTTTCCGGCACCATGCTCGAAAAAATGATGACGACGAACAGGAACGGCATGTTGGAGAAAATCTCGATGAGCCGCTGCGCGACCATGTCGAACCAGCCGCCGAAGTAGCCCATCATCATCCCGATGCTGATGCCGATGAGATAGACGATGGGCAGATAGATGAGCGCCGCCTTGAAATTCACCTGCAAGCCGCCGTAGAGATAGGCGAGCACGTCGTAGCCCTGCGAGGTGGTGCCCAGCCAGTTCCCCTCCTCGGGGATCGGCGGCGCGGGATGGTATTTCACGGCCCGCAAGTCGCTGCTTTCCCACCCGAGGAACGCCTCCTTGGTGCCCTCGCCGTTGTAGCGGTCCGAGACGAGCTGGCCGTCTTTGTATTCCGCGCTGTAAACCGGCAGGCCGTCCGCGTTCCAGCCGTCCACAGGTCCGGTCAGGACGCCTTGCCGCAGGGTGTAGCGCAGGTGCATTTTCGCCTCGGCGATGTCGATGTATTTCGCCGCGAGTCCCCAGTAGGGTTTGCCGCCGCCTTCCCGATAGACGCCCTCGTGCTTGGTGAGCGCGCGCGAGCGGGGCGGCAGGGTGTCGCCGGTCGGGTCGTAGGGGACGAGCGGCATGATCACCCGGTTTTCCGTGGAGCCTTTCCAGGCACGTTTCAGCTTCCGATAGTCGGCGGGAGCCTCGGCGGTTCCATCGCTGACGCCGAAGTCCTTGTTCTTGAGATCGCTCGGTAAAAACGCGGGGAAAGTCCATTTCCCGCCGTGGTGGACGGCGAGGGCGCGCTTGCCGACGACCACCTGGTCCAATGCAGCGAGTCCGCCGAGGGCGAGCAGGATGACGAGTGAATAATAGCCGCGCTTGATCTCGCAGAAGCGGCGGATGCGGCGGGTGGTGACCGGGTTGCGCGGACCCGAGGCGAGCGAGCGGACGACCATGGCGAGCCCGCCGAGCACGAGGAGCGCCACGCACAGCCAGCCGAACCACGGGAAGCCGTTTCCTCCCAGAAACGGCACTTCCCGGCTGACCTCGAAGAACCAGCGCGCCGTGGGGAACGCGAGGTCCATGCGCTGCCCGGTGGCGGCGAGCGCACCTAGCAGGATGCCGGAAATTCCAATGAGCCGTATCATTATTCGAATTTGATTCGCGGGTCCACCATCGCCACGAGGAGGTCGGAAATGACCTGCCCGACGAGCATCAGGAAGGCGGCGATGGTCAGCGTGCCCATGATCACCGGCACGTCGCGGGCGATCACGGCCTGGTATTGCAGCAGGCCGAAGCCCTGGATGTCGAAAACCGTCTCGATCAGCATCGAGCCGCCGATGAAGATTTCCACCAGGCTGCCGAGGCTGGTGGCGACGGGGATCATGGAGTTCCGGAACGCATGGCCGAAGACGGCGCGGGGGTAGCTCACGCCTTTCGCGACCGCGGTGCGCACGTAGTCCGCGGCGAGGTTGTCCATCAGGCTGTTCTTCGTCAGCATCGTCAGCATGGCGAAGGAGCCGATGACATAACAGGTCAGCGGCAGCACCGTGTGGTGGGCGATGTCCTTCACCTTGTTCCAGTTGTCGAACTGGTCGAAGCCCGGGCTGGTCAGGCCGAAGAGCGGGAAAAGATTCATGCGCGCGCCGAGGTGGACGAGCAGGATCGCGCCGAGCGCGAATCCGGGAATCGAGTAGCCGAGGAAAATCAGCACCGAGCTCGATGTGTCGATGAAGGTCCGGTGTTTCAACGCCTTCAGGACGCCAAGCGGCAGGCAGATCGCGTAGGTGATGATGGCCGTCAGCAGGCCGAAATAGGCGGCGACCGGCATGCGCGCGAAAATCATTTCATGCACCGGGTCGTTATAGACCGTCGAGCGGCCGAGATTGCCCTGGAGCAGGCCGGAAAAGCGCGTTTGATAGATCACGGCCCGCTGCGGATAGGAAGGCGGCTTTTCCTTGCCGGAGTTCCGGCGTTGGTAGCGGTCCTGACGGTCCTTTTCCGTCTCGTAGCGGACCTTCCAGCCCTCGGCCTCGACCGCTTTGCCGGTCTCCGCGAAAACGGCGGAGGCGACCGCGTCGTTCCGGCGTTTCACCAGCACCGCCCGGCCGTCGCCGCGCAGCACCACGGTGGCGGTGGTGGCGGTATCGATTTCGCCGCCGATCATCTCATCGCCGCGATCGCCGTATTCGCCCTTGGAAATGCGCACCTCGCGCGGTGCCACGCCGAGCCACTGGCAGTAGGCGACGAGGACCGGCTTATCGAGGCCGAACTGCTCCTCGAGTTCCTCCAGCTGCTCCTCGCTCAGCCCGCCTTGCGCTTGGTTCGAGGTCGTGCGCTTGCCACCGGAATCCGCGCCGCGGGAAGCTTCCTGCAGCATCCGGTCGAGCGGTCCGCCGGGGACGAAGCGGGTGATGGTGAAGACAAGCAGCGTGATCCCGATCAGTGTCGGTGGAATCAGTAGCAGGCGTCTGAGAAAGTAGCTCTTCACAAGATTGTCGCCCGTTCTTTTAGTCGTCCTCTCTGATCATGCAAGCGTCGGGATTCCCGACTTTCTCCGGCAGGAAATCAATTTTCCAAAATTTCAACTGCATTTCCGGTTCGTCCCGTCATGTTCCCCCGCGTGACGTTCCGTGGATTGTTTCTCATCGCCGCCCCTGTTTGTTGGTTGCTCGCTTCCTGCCAGAAGGAATCGCAAGTGGACCGGGCGACTCGGGAAGGGATTCTGCTGGTGGGGAATTCCGCGGAACCCAAGGCGCTGGACCATCAGCTGGTAACCGGCGTGATCGAGAGCAAGATCATCACTTCCTTGTTCGAGGGACTCGTCGCGGGCGATCCGTCGCGGGACGACGCGGCCATACCCGGCGCGGCGGCATCCTGGGAACACAACGAGGACATGACCGGCTGGGTGTTCCACCTTCAGCCCCAGGGGAAATGGTCGGACGGAGCGCCGGTGACCGCGCATGATTTCGTCTTCGCCTACAACCGCCTGCTGCATCCTGACTTCGCCGGACCGTATGCGGAAATGCTCTATTTCCTCGATGGTGCGGAGGCCTTCAACAAAGGGGAAACCACCGATTTCTCCCAGGTCGGCGTCAAGGCGGTGGACGATTTCACGCTCCAGTTGAAGCTGCGCGAGCCGGTCCCCTACCTGCCGTCATTGACGCGGCATTACACGTGGTTCCCGGTGCCGCGGCACGTCGTGCTCCAGTTCGGAAAAATGAACGATCGCTTCACGAAATGGAGCGTGCTGCCGAACATCGTCGGCAACGGCCCCTTCAAGCTCACCCAGTGGCGGTTCCACGACTTCATCGAGGTGAGGCGTAACCCCCACTACTGGAATGCGGCGCAAGTGGGCTTGAACGGAATCCGTTTCTATCCGGTCGAGAATCCCTACACCGAGACCCGGGCGTTCCTATCGGGCCAGTTGCACACGACTTACCAGCTCCCGTCCGACCTGATCCGCACGGTGAAAAAGAATGATCCCGAATTCCTCCGCCAGGAACCCTACGTCGGCACCACCTTCATCCGCCTGAACACGACCCGGCCCGCGTTTTCCGATCCCCGCGTGCGGCAGGCTCTCTCACTCACCATCGACCGCGGACAGATCTGTGAACACATCATGGAGGGATTCATCCCCGCCACCTCGCTGACGCCGAAAATGGGTTCCTACGAACCCGAGGCGAAACTCCGCTTCGACCCGGAAAAAGCCCGCGTGCTCCTTGCCGAAGCGGGTTTCCCCAATGGTGACGGATTTCCAGTCTTCTCGATGCTCATCTCCCGCCCCTCCGCCCGTGCCGGCAGCGAGGCGCTCCAGGCGATGTGGCTCAAGCACCTCAATATCCGCATCAACATCCAGAACATGGACTGGGGATCCTACATCGGCGCCCAGCAATCCCTGAACTTCGACATGGCCTCCGCCGGATGGGTCGGCGACTACCTCGACCCGACCACCTTCCTCAACATCTGGACGCCGGGAAATGGCAATAACAACACCGGGTGGAGCGACCCGCGCTACGACTCGCTGTTACGCGCCGCCGCCTTGAAAGCAGATCCCGCCGAGCGCATCGCCCTGTTTCGCGAGGCGGAAAGCCTGCTGATGGATGCCCAGCCGATCCTGCCGGTTTCCTATTACACCCGCAACTATCTGATCCGCCCCGAGGTCAAGGGCTGGCATCCCCTGTTGCTGGACAACCACCCATGGGGGGCGATCCGCCTCGAACGCTGAACCTGCCTGACTCAACCATGCTTGCGAATCTCATCGGCCGCTTTCTCCAGGGCATCTTCGTCCTGTTCGTGCTTTTCACGGTCACCTTCTTCCTGATCAAGGCGCTGCCCGGCGGCCCGTTCAAATCCGCGGAAAAGGCGATCCCCGAGCACATCCGGGCGAAAATCGAAGCCTACTACGGACTCGACCAGCCCGTGCAGGTCCAGTATTTCCGGCAGCTCAAGAACCTCGTCCAAGGCGATCCCGGGCTGAGCCTGCGACTCGAAGGGCGCGAGGTGACGGAAATCATTTCCCAAGCCTTTCCCGTCTCGCTCCGGCTGGGACTCGCCGCCATGGCCATCGCCATGAGTATCGGGATTCCGTTAGGCGTCATCGCAGCCTGGAAGAAAAACACGCTGATGGATTACTCGGCCATGGCGTTGGCGATGGTGGGCATCTGCATCCCCGCCTTTGTGGTCGGGCCGCTGTTGGCGGACCAGTTCGGCCGCCGGATGAACCTCCTGCCCGCGATGGGTTGGGATCCGACCGATCCGGGCTCGTGGCTGCTTCCCGCCCTGACTCTCGGGCTGGCGACCGCCGCCTACCTTTCCCGGCTCACCCGCGCGGGAATGTTGGAAATCCTCAGCCAGGACTACATCCGCACCGCCAAGGCCAAGGGTGTGGGCAGCTTCCGGATGCTCATCCGCCACAGCCTGCGCGGCGGCATCATTCCGGCCGTCGCCTTCATCGGCCCGGCCTTCGCCGGGATCATCTCCGGCTCCGTGGTGATCGAAAGCGTGTTCGCGATGCCCGGCCTCGGCCTGCATTTCGTCAAGTCCATCGAAGTGGGGGACGCGCCGATGATCCTCGGCAGCGTCATGCTCTACGGCACGCTGATCATCATCGCGAATTTCCTCACCGACCTCCTCGGCCTCTGGCTCAATCCCCGGCTTCGTGCCAGCCGCTGAAATCCCACCCGCCTCTCCATGTCCGACCTTTCCTTCGAATCCAGCAGCTCCCTCTGGCAAGACGCAGTGCACCGGCTCGTCCGCAACCGCGCGGCCGTGATCAGCGTCTTCGTGTTGGCCCTCATCATCGCCGCCTGCATCATCCTTCCCGCGTTTCACGGATTCATCCGGGACCCGGATCTCCAGGATTTGCCCAACAAGAATCTGGGACCTTCCGGCGGCCATTGGTTCGGCACCGATCATCTCGGCCGCGACATCCTCTCCCGCGTCCTGTCGGGCGGCCGTATTTCCATCGCCGTCGGCCTCATCACCACGCTCGTTTCAGTCACCATCGGAGTCTGTTGGGGCGCTCTTTCCGGCTACGCCGGTGGCAAGACCGACGCGGTGATGATGCGCATCGTGGACATCCTCTACGCCCTGCCATTCCTCATCGTGGTGATCTTGTTAGGTAAGACGCTTGAGCCGCTGACCGCCCAGCTCACCAAGCTGGTCGTCGGCTGGTTCAGCCCGCCCGGCTCACTTGGCGCGTCCATCAATAAAACGACCGCCTGGGTCGAGCCCATCACCACGCTGGTGCCGCTGTTCATCGCCATCGGCGCGCTCTCGTGGCTCACCGTTTCGCGGATCGTGCGGGCCCAGGTCCAGAGCATCGCGAGGCAGGAATTCGTCGAAGCGGCGCGCTCGCTCGGCCTCGGTCATTTCCGCATTCTCTTCCGCCACATCCTGCCCAACACCCTCGGGCCCATCATCGTTTACACCACCCTCACCATCCCGGGAGTCATGCTGCTGGAAGCCACGCTCTCGTTCCTCGGCCTGGGAGTGAAGCCTCCTTACAGCTCGTGGGGAATCCTCATCGACGAAGGCGCGAACCGCATGCTCTCCAATCCCTGGCTGCTTTTCTTCCCCACGCTGTTCTTCGCCAGCACGCTCTTCGCGCTCAACTTCCTCGGCGACGGACTGCGGGACGCGCTCGACCCGAAGTCCGCGAAGGACTGATGTTACAGGACGATCTTTTTGAACTTCGGCACGAGCAGGTTCATGAGAATCCAAGCGGTGACATACGCGGAGCCGCAGACCACGAACAGGATGCCGTAGCCGACTTCCACCTTGCCGAGCGCGGTGTAGTGCTTGAGCAAGAGGCCTGCGGCACGCGCAATGAGAATTCCTCCAACAGCGCCAGCCATGCCGCCGATGCCGGTGACGGATGCGACCGCTTTTTTCGGGAACATGTCGGAAACGGTGGTAAATATGTTAGCCGACCAGGCGGCGTGCGCCGCGCAGGCGATGGCGATGGTCCCCACGGCCAACCAGGTGTTGATGGCGCCAAGCTTCGATGCCATCAGGACCGTGAGCGGGAACAGGGCGAAGATGAACATCGCCAGCTTGCGGGCCCGGTTGGCGTCCATGCCGCTGTTGATGAATTTTTTGGGAAGCCATCCACCGAAGATCGATCCGAAAGTGGAAACAGTATACACGATGGCGACTGCGAAGGGCCAACTGATGACGCCGGGGATGTCAGCCTTGTCGCCTGCGAAAGATGGATTCGCGGTGATATACTCCTGGGCTTTGCGGGCGTTTTCGCCTTCAAGGAACGAGGGCAGCCAGAACAGGAAAAACCACCAGATCGGATCGGTCAGGAACTTGCCGATGACGAAGGCCCATGTCTGCCGGAAAGTGAGGAGGCGTAGCCAAGGGACTGTTTCCTGACCCACATCTGCTTTTTCGGCTTCCTGTTCGTCGATGTCGCTGTGGATGAAATCGTATTCAGCCTGCGAGAGTTTACCGCTTTTCAGCTTGTTCGCGGGCGACTCGTACATGGTGTACCAGAACGCGAGCCAGAGCAGGCCGACCGCGCCGGTGAGGATGAACGCCCATTCCCAACCCCAGTGGCCGGCGATCCACGGCACGCAGAGGGGCGCGACGATGGCTCCGACATTGGCGCCTGAATTATAAAGTCCGGTGGCCAGCGCACGTTCCTTTTTCGGGAACCATTCGGCGATTGCTTTGTTAGCCGCGGGGAAATTTCCCGCTTCGGTCACGCCGAGCGCGGCGCGCCACATGCCGAAGCTCCAGGTATGGTGGCCGAAGGCATGGCCGATGGCGGCGAGGCTCCAACCGATGAGCGAATACGCGTAGCCTTTTTTCGTCCCCACCCGGTCGATGATCCGCCCGGCCAGCAACATGCCAAGCGCATAGGCGATCTGGAAGCAGATGACGACCGTCGAGTAGTTCAGCTCTTGATCCCCCTTTGCGAGACCGAACACGCCGTCGTCCGAGAGGGTTTTTTTGAGCAAGCCGAGCACGTTCCGGTCGAGGTAATTGACGGTGGTGGCGGCGAAGACCAGTGCGCAAATCGTCCACCGATGGCGGCCGATGTTTTCGTTGACGGAAGAGAAGGACATGATTGGTGGGATACTTGGGTTTGCCTGATGGAAATTTCACCAAGGCTGGGAAGGAGGTTGTTTGGCTGAAACTCAGGTGGCAAGCCGCAAAACGGCGGTCAGCGGTTCATCCGACAGGCTCACCCTTGCAACGCCCGCAAGGCCCCGCGCACCAGCGCTTCGGTCGGGGCCGCGGCGTCCGCATCCAGCACCTTTCGCACCGCCTTGCGCGCGTCCACCTGTTTGTAGCCCAGCGCGATGAGCGCGAGCTCCGCATCCGCCGCCGAGGCGCTCACTTGGCCGGCCGCCGCGTCCTGCCAGGTTTCGGTCACGCCGACCTTGTCCTTCAGCTCCAGCACGATGCGTTCCGCGGTCTTTTTCCCCACGCCCTTCAATTTCGAAAGCCCGGCCACGTCGCCGGCCACCACCGCCTGCTTGAAGCGCGTCACGTCCATCCCGCTCAGCACCGACACCGCCATCGTTGGTCCCACGCCGCTCACCCGGTCGATGAGCAGCAGGAAAACGTCGCGCTCCTCCTCGCTCGCGAAGCCGAACAGTTTCTGCCCGAGCTGGCTGAAATGAAGGTGCGTCCGCAAATCCACGTCCAGCCCCTCCGCCGCGTGCAGCCGGTCGAAGGTCGAGAGCGGGATGAAAACCTCATAGCCCACCCCGTGCACATCCACCACCAAGCGGTTAGGATACGCCTCGATCACCTTGCCCCGCAGTCTCGCTATCATGCGGCGAGCTTGGACACGGCGGCGGCTCCGTCAATGCCGTTCCATTCGGAAATTGACGCCGGATGCCGATTGGAAAGCATGGGGACATGAGAATCACCACATGGCTCGCCATCGGATTCGCGATCATGATCCAGCCAGTCCTCGCCAACGGAGACGGCGGGTTGCCTAAAACATCGTGAACGACATCCCCAGGCACCCGCCCATACCTGGTCTATCCATTCGGAACGTCACTTCCCTCGCTTTCAATCCACGTCCGTGCGGAACGGCGAGGCGGGGAGGTCATCTTGGTTAAAGAGGTTCACGTCGGGCACGTTCGCCCAGCCGTAGCGGACGGCTTTGGGAGCGGTCACGCCCTCGGCGGAGACGATGACGGTCGAGCCCTGGATTTTCGCCTGCGCGGGGACGAATTGCTTGTCCTCGCCGGCGATGGTGAAGCCTTTCAACTCGCCGTCTTTCGCGATCAGTCCACCGCCGATATGCTTGAAGTTGAGGACGATTTTCCCGTCTTTCGCTGCCATCGAATCATAGAGCGGACCGGAGTATTCGATCTTTTCGCCGTAGGTCAGCGCGCGGGCGGCGAGGGCCAGACGCTGGCCGACGGGTTCTTTGCGCGTCGGATGAATGTCGGTGGCATTTCCCACGTCGGTGGTCACGGCCATGGCGGTGTTTTTCACCTTCGCAAGCGTGAGTAACTGTGCCTCGCGGATTTCCGGCGGCTGGCCGTTGAAAGGCGCGATCTGGACGAAGAAAAACGGGAAATCGCCTTGTTTCCAGCGCCCCCGCCAGTCGGCGATCATGGCCGGGAAAAGCGTGCGATACTGCTTCGACTGCTTGGCGTTCGACTCGCCCTGATACCAGATGGCTCCCTTGATTGCGTAAGGAATGACCGGGGCGAGCATGCCGTTGAAGAGAGTCGCCGGGTCACCGGATCCACCCTCGGGGCCCGCGGGTGCTTTCGGCTGCGGGCTGGCGGGCTTGGGCTTCGGCGGCAGTGGCTGGCCAGCTTGCTTCGCCTGCGCGGTGGCCTCATTCCAGGATTTCAGGGTCTCCTGATAGGCCTTGCCCACGGTTTCATTCCATTCATTGGACTTGGCATTGAACTCCGCCAGTTGCGCCGGATAGGCGGCGGCAGCCGCATCGTAGCTGGCGAGCTTCTGGGTCGCGGCATCGACATATCCTTTTAGCTCGGGATCGGCTCCGAATCCTTCCAAGCTCGTCCAAGCCTGCGCAGGCGTACCACCCCAGGAGGTGTGGATCATGCCGACCGGCACGCCGAGTTTCTGGTAGAGATCACGGGCGAAAAAGTAACCGACCGCGGAAAACCCGCCGACCGTTTCCGGGGAGCACTCGACCCAGCTGCCTTCGACTTCCGTCAGCGGCTTGACCGAGGTTTTTTTCTTCACCGTGAACATCCGGATCTTCGGGAAAGCCGCCTTCGGGCCCTCCTCCTTGGCGTTGTGAGCCTTGGAGAATGTCCACTCCATGTTCGATTGGCCGGAGCACACCCAGACCTCGCCGACGAGCAGGTTGTTCAAGGTCACGGCGTTGTCGCCGGTGATCTTCATCGTGAAGGGCCCGCCCTCTTTCAGCGGCTTCAGGTTCACGCTCCACTTGCCGTCGGCGGCGGTGGTGGTGATTTTCTGGCTGTCGATTTCGACTGTCACCTTCTCGCCATCCCGTGCGGTGCCCCAGACCGGAACCGGCTGGCCGCGTTGCAGAACCGCGCCGTCGGTGAACAGCGGGTTGGGTTTCACATCGGCGTGCAGCGAACCGGAAACGAGGGCCGCGATGGCGAGCGCATTGAAGGTAGGGATGGATTTGGGATTCATGAGGTTGAAATGCTCATACGCGAGCTTTTGCGGGTTTTCTTCAAGAGTTCCAAGAAAACGCGGACCGAGCTGCCAGTGGTGGTTGGGCAGGTAACAAATTCCTTGGAATTGTGGAGCGAAGGACTATGTTCAAATCAGCAACTTCCACCTGTTCAATCACCCTGCGGTGATGGCCCGGATGACCGAAACCGCGCGATGCCTGACTCGGTGGCCAAAGAGAAGAGGAGTAGCCATGAACCAGCAGCAAACCACCGGTGTCGCGGAACAAAACCGTTTGAACGAGGCCCGCGAGGCGGGCATTCCATGGAAGAAATGGGGCCCCTATCTCAGCGAGCGGCAATGGGGCACGGTCCGCGAGGACTACAGCGAGAATGGCGACGCCTGGAACTTCTTCACCCACGACCACGCCCGCTCGCGCGCCTACCGCTGGGGCGAGGACGGCATCGCTGGAATTTCCGATGACAAGCAGCGCCTTTGTTTCGCGCTGGCGCTGTGGAACGGCAAGGACCCGATTCTCAAGGAGCGCTTGTTCGGCCTCACCAACAGCGAGGGGAACCACGGCGAGGACGTGAAGGAATATTACTTCTATCTCGATAGCACGCCGACCCACTCGTATATGAAGTATCTCTACAAATACCCGCAGGCGGCGTTTCCCTACGGCGACCTGGTAGAGACGAACCGCCGTCGCTCGCGCAACGAGTTCGAGTATGAATTGCTGGATACCGGCGTCTTCCATGAGAACCGCTACTTCGACGTCTTCGTGGAGTATGCCAAAGCCGGCCCGGATGACATCCTGGTGAGGATCACCGCCGCCAACCGGGGTCCGGATGCCGCCGCGCTGCATCTCCTGCCGACTCTCTGGTTCCGGAACGACTGGGCGACGTGGATCGCCGCGTCCAACCGGGCCGCCACCAAACCCAATCTCCAACAGATCGAATCCGCGGCCGGCACCAGCGCGGTGGCGGCCACCCATCCGCTGCTTGGCGAGCTGGTCCTTTCCTGCGAGGGCGAGGTGCCGCTGCTGTTCACTGAAAACGAAACCAACAACGAGCGGTTGTTTGCCGGGCAGAAGAACGAGAGTCCGTACGTGAAGGACGGAATCAACAACCGTGTGGTTGACGGCTATCAGGAAACGGTCAACCCCGGCAAGCAGGGCACCAAGGTCGCGGCGCACTATCAGCTCAATGTCGGCGCCGGTCAGACCGAGGTGATTCGACTGCGGATCGCCAGCGGTTCCGCGGACCGGATCGACCCGCCCTTCGGAGAGAAATTCGACGAGGTCTTCGCGAACCGGCTGCGTGAGGCCGACGGGTTTTACCAGTCGGTCACGCCGCCTTCGGTGAGCGCGGACGCGGCCATGGTGATGCGCCAAGCCATCGCCGGCATGCTTTGGAGCAAGCAGTTCTACTTCTTCGACGGCGACAACTGGCTCGACGAGCACCACTCCAATCCCCTCCACGCCGGCTATCGAAACACCCGCAACTCGGAGTGGTTCCACATGGTGAACGAGGACATCATCTCGATGCCCGACAAGTGGGAGTATCCTTGGTACGCGGCCTGGGACCTGGCCTTCCACACCCTCCCGCTCTCGATCGTCGATCCGGATTTCGCCAAGGAGCAGATGAAACTGATGCTCAAGAGTGTTTACCTGCATCCTAACGGGCAGATGCCCGCCTACGAGTGGAACTTCAGCGACGTAAATCCCCCGGTCCACGCGTTCGCGACGCTCTTTCTGCACCGCACCGAGCAGGCCTTGCGCGGTGAGGTGGATCTCGATTTCCTCCGATCGACGTTCAACAAGCTGGTGCTGAATTTCACCTGGTGGGTGAACCGCAAGGACCGCTTCGGCAAGAACGTGTTCGAGGGCGGCTTCCTCGGCCTCGACAATATCAGCATCTTCGACCGCAGCGCGCCGCTACCCACCGGTGGAAATCTGGAGCAGGCGGACGGCACCGCGTGGATGGCCCTTTTCAGCCAGAACATGCTCGAGCTCGCGGTGGAACTCGCCGTGCACGATCCATCTTACGAGGACATGGTGCTCAAGTTTGTGGAGCATTTCTACTATATCGCCCTGGCCATGAACAAACCCGGCCAGGAAGGCATGTGGGACGAGGATGACGGTTTCTACTACGACCTGCTGCGGCTGCCGGACGGCAGCGCCACGCGGCTCAAGGTGCGCTCGATGGTGGGGCTCCTGCCCCTCTGCGCCACTACGGTGATCGAGCAATCGCAGCGCGACGCGATTCCGCGGGCGATGACCCTGATGTCGGAACGCTTGCGCCGCATTCCGGAAATCGAGGATGCCATCCATCCGACCGGTCCGGGTCATTTGGGCGTGGCCGGGCGCGGGTTGCTGGCCTTGGTCAACCCGGAGCGGCTGCGCCGGATTCTAACGAGGATGCTCGACGAGAACGAGTTCCTGAGCCCCTACGGCCTGCGCGCGCTTTCGAAGTTCCACGAGCAGCATCCTTACATCTTCCACGTGCAAGGCGAGGAGCACCGGGTGGACTATCTGCCGGGCGAGTCGGACAGCGGCATGTTCGGCGGCAACTCCAACTGGCGCGGCCCGATCTGGATGCCGGTGAACGTGATGATCATCCGGGCGCTGCTGAATTTCCACATCTACTATGGCGACCACTTCAAAATCGAGTGCCCCACGGGCTCGGGAAAATGGATGAACCTGTTCGATGTCGCCAAGGAAATCGCGGACCGACTCGGGCGGATCTTTTTGCCCGACGAACACGGCCGGCGTCCGGTCTTCGGCGGCAGCGAGAAGTTCCAGAACGATCCGCACTGGCGCGACCACCTCCTTTTCTACGAATATTTCCACGGCGACAACGGCGCCGGACTCGGTGCCAGCCATCAGACCGGCTGGAGCGGGCTCGTGGCCAAGACGATCCAGCTTTTCGGACTTCTGGGTTCCAAGCGCGCCCTGGAAGTCGGCAAGCAGTCGGTATTCATTCAGGGTGACTCACAAGCCGGGTCGTGACATGCCACCGCCGCGGCGACCGAAAACCCACTCCGCCGAAAAATCCTTCTCGCCCCGATCCTGAGAATGTTGCTAGCCTCGGCCTGTCGCTTGAGACAAACTCGCGCGGCACTGCGGCACCCAAGCAACATTCCACCGATTCCAATGCGCCCGATTTTCATCCTGCCTAGCGTGGTTCTCATCAGCTCCTGCGTCCTCGGTCCGGAGCCCGGCTCGCCGGAAACCGCGCTGCCCTCCTCCATCCGCGGCGACGTCGCGCCGCACGGCATTTCCTTTGGCGACAAGGCGTGGCGCAAGGTTTTCACCGACTCCACGCTGAGCACCCTGATCGCCCGCGCCCTCCAAAACAACCCGGACCTCGTCGCCGCCACTTACCGCATCGAAGCCGCCCGCGCCCAGGCCGAAATCTCCCGCGCCGCCTGGTTTCCACGGCTTGACGGCAGCGCCGACGCCGCCACGAATTATAGTTCGAGAAATGCCGGCTCCACCACTTTCACCGGCGACCGCTCGTCGGAATCCTACGGCCTGACCGGTTTCCTGAGTTGGGAAGCCGATCTCTGGGGCGGCATCCGTCGCAACAACCAGGCCGCCCGCGCTAACTTATTGTCCACCGAATCCCAGCGCGACGGCGTCCAGACCTCGCTCGTCGCCTCCGTCGCCAGCGCCTACATCGACCTCAAAAACCTCGATGAACGCCTCGCGATTTCCCGCCGCACCGTGGAAAGCCGCAAGGGCTCGCTCGAGCTTGTCACCGCCCGCAGGGACGGCGGCATCAGCTCGGATCTCGAAGTCGGCCAGGCCGAGGCCTTGCTCTCCCAGGCGCAAATCACCATCCCGACCACCGAGCAGGCCATCGCCGCCAAGGAAAATGAAATCCGCTCGCTGCTCGGCGAATACCCCGGCGGCATCACCCGCGGCGGCAGCCTCAACAGCTTGGATTCCGCCCTCGGTATCCGCGGCGGACTGCCCTCGTCGCTGATAGCACGCCGCCCGGACGTCTCCGCCGCCAACCAGGATTTCCAAGCCGCCACCGCCCAGATCGGAGTCGCCGAAGCCCTCCGCTTCCCCAGTCTCTCGCTCACCGGCCAAGGCGGTTTCATCAGCAGCGACCTGAGCAATCTGCTCGAAAAAAGCTCCGGCGCCTATTCCATCGGGCCGCAGCTCGCCGGCCCCATCTTCGATGCCGGTGCCGGCAAATCCCGCGTGAAAGTCGCGCAAGCCCGCGCCAAGGAATCGCTCGCCGCCTATCAAAAATCCGTCCAGCTCGCCTTCCAGGAAGCAGCCGACTCGCTGAACGCCTACCAGAAAACCGGCGAGATCATCGCCGAGGGGACCAAGCTGGTCGCCTCGCAGAAAAGCGTCGCCACCATCGCCCTCGACCGCTTCCAAGGCGGTGCCTCCAGCTATCTGGAAGTGCTCGACGCCGAGCGCGAGCTCTTCACCGCCGAGCTCGACTTGGCGGACTCCCGCAGCAACCGCCTGAGGGCCGTCGTCCAAGCCTACCGCGCCCTCGGCGGCGGCTGGAAATAACAGACTAACGCAGCAGGTTCCAGGCGGAGACCAGCGCCTTGAGTCCGGCCATTTCGATCGACGGATCGACCCCCGCGCCCCACAGCAGGCGGCCGTCGTCGTGCTGGACCTGGACGTAAGCCGCGGCGCTCGCGTCCGAGCCGCCGCGCACCGCGTGCGAGCGGTAATCGGTGACTTTGAAATCCTTGAGCCCGGCTCCTTCCAGCGCGTGGACGAAAGCGTTGATCGGGCCGTTGCCGAAGCCTTCGATGGCCTTCTTCTCGCCGTCGATGAGGATGCTCGCCTTGCACTGGACCAAGCCGCGCTCGCCGGTTTGGTGGATGAGCTCGTAATCGATGAGATCCAGCGGCGTGGAAATGTTCACGAACTCCTCGAAGAACGCCTCGCGGATTTCATCGGTCGAAAGCTCGCGGCCATATTCGTCGGCGAGGTCGTAAATGCGCTTGCCGACTTGCGGGTGCATCGACTTCGGCAAATCGAAGCCGTGCTCGCGGTCGAGCACATAGGCGACGCCGCCTTTTCCCGACTGCGAGTTAATCCGGATGATCGCCTCATACGAGCGGCCGATGTCCTGCGGATCGATCGTTAGATACGGCACGCCCCACGGGGTGGACGCGTCCGCGGCGAGCTCGCGGGTGCGGCGGTCGAGGCCTTTTTTAATCGCGTCCTGGTGCGAGCCGGAGAAGGCGGTGAAAACGAGCTCGCCCGCATACGGCTGGCGCTCTGGCACGCTCAGCCGCGTCACCCGCTCGTAAACCGTGCGGATCGATTGCAGGTCGGAGAAATTCAGTCCCGTCTCCACGCCGTGGCTGTTCAAGTTCAGCGCGACGGTGACGATGTCGAGATTTCCGGTCCGCTCGCCGTTGCCGAAAAGCGTGCCTTCCACGCGGTCCGCGCCAGCCATCAGGCCGAGCTCGGTGGCGGCCACGCCGGTGCCGCGGTCGTTGTGGGTGTGCAGGGAAACGAGCACGGAATCCCGCTTCGCCAAATTCCGGCACATCCACTCGATCATGTCGGCGTGGATGTTAGGCGTGGTCCACTGGACGGTGTCCGGCAGGTTGATGATCATTTTTTTCTCCGGCGTCGGCTGCCAGACGTCGATCACCGCGTTGCAGCACTCCAAGGCGAAATCCAGCTCGGTGTCGGAAAACGACTCGGGCGAATATTGCAAAACCACCTCCGTGCGCGGCACGCTCGGCACCAGCTTTTTCACCAGCTCCGCGCCGTCGATGGCGATCTGTTTGATCGACTCGCGCGACGCGTCGCCGAACGTCACCCGCCGCTGGAGCGGCGAGGTCGAGTTGTAAATGTGGACGATCGCCCGCTTCGCGCCGTCGATGGCCTCGAAGGTCCGGCGGATCAGCGGCTCGCGGGTTTGCACCAGCACCTGGATCGTGACGTCTTCCGGGATGCGGTTTTCATCGATCAGGCGGCGCAGGAAATTGAATTCCGTGTCCGCGGCCGACGGGAAGCCGACCTCGATCTGCTTGAAGCCGACCCGCACGAGCAGGTCGAAGAAATCGAGTTTTTCATCGATCGACATCGGCTGCGGCAGCGCCTGGTTGCCATCACGGAGATCGACGGAGCACCACTCGGGCGCGTGCGTCAGCGTCTGGTCCGGCCAGGTGCGGTCGGGCAGGGAAACGGCCGGGAAGGGCCGGTATTTCGAGAGCGAAGTCGGATGCATTGGAAAGACGTGGAAAAGGGGCTCGCCACAGAATGCGCGGGCGAGGGAACAAAAGTGAAGAAAAGAAAAAGTCAAACCGCCAACCCAGCGGAGAGCCACGACCTGGCCGAGGATTCAATTCATGATTTGAAAATCCCCGGATGATGTGGCAGTGTGCTTCGATGAAAATTCAGTTAACATCCAAGAAACAAGCGGCGGAGATGAAGGCGGCCTCCATTGAGCCGGAGCGCGAGATGGAGGAGGATTCCAACTGGCCGACGAGCGCCGAGGAGGCTGCGAATGTTGAGCGATTGCTGGAAACCCCGCCCGCGATCAATGCTGAAGCCGCGAAGGAGGCCAAAGACATTGCGGCTCACCTCCACTTCAACGGGTGACGCCGCGCTCGGAGCTTTCGATGAATTGGAGCAAATAAGCGACCTGCGGCGTGTCCGCGGCATGGGTCGCCTTGAGCGAGCTGAGCGAGGTGGCCAGGTTGCCGTCCTTTTTCAGGAACAGCTTCTTGTAGGCGGACTTGATCGCCTTGATGTCGTCCTCGGCAAAACCCCGGCGCTGCAGGCCGATGAGATTGACTCCGCGGGTGCTCGCCGGATTTCCGTCCACGATCATGAACGGTGGCACGTCCTGCACCACCTTCGAGCAGCCGCCGATGATCGAGTGTTTGCCGATCCGGCAGAACTGGTGCACCGCCGCCACCCCGGAGACGATCGCGTAATCCTCAATGACGATGTGGCCCGCGATGCCAACGGAATTGGATAGAATGATGTGGTCGCCAAGCTGGCAGTCATGCGCCACGTGCGAGTAGCAGAGCAGCAGGTTGTTCGAGCCGATCCGCGTCGGCAGGCTCTCGTGGGTGCCGCGGTGGACGGTGCAGTTTTCCCGGAACACGTTGTGATCGCCGACTTCCAGATACGTCGGATCGCCCACGTATTTCAAATCCTGGGTCTTGCCGCCGATCGCGGCGAAGGGGAAAAACTCGTTGCCGCGGCCGAATTTCGAATGCCCTTCGAGGACGACGTGCGAGTGCAGCACGCAATCATCGCCGAGCTCGACGTTCGCGCCGATGATGCAATACGGCCCGATGCGGACATTCCGCCCCAGCGAGGCGAGCGGTGAAACGATGGCGGTTGGGTGGATCACCCCCGAAATGTCTGCGAATGAGTGCCGAAATGACGAGGTTTTTTTCTCCGGTTGCCTCCTCTTGAGTGGAAAACGGTCAGTTTCACCCTTGGAAAATCCCCGCCGCAGGTGGATATTGCCCAACCGGATCACTTCACCAGGAGCGTGCCAAATGATGGAAATCCGCATCGGAATCTCGGGCTGGACCTACCCGCCGTGGCGCGGCGATTTCTACCCGGCCGGCCTCCCCCACGACCGCGAGCTGGAATTCGCCTCGCGGCAGGTGAACTCGATCGAGGTCAACGGGACATTCTACGGCTTGCAGCGGCCGTCGAGCTTCCGCACCTGGCATCAGGCCACGCCGGACGACTTTGTTTTCTCGCTCAAAGGCAGCCGCTTCATCACCCATCTCACCCGGCTCAGGGAGCCCAAAACGCCGCTCGCCAACTTCTTCGCCTCGGGCGTCCTGGAGCTCGGGAAAAAGCTCGGCCCCGTCCTCTGGCAACTGCCGCCGAATTTCCAATACGATCGGTCACGGCTGGAAAACTTCTTCCAGCTGCTCCCCCGCGACACCGCTGCCGCCTCCGTGCTCGCCCGCTCCCACGATCAAAAACTGCGATCCCGCGCCGCGCTCAAGCCATCCGCGGACCTCGCCATCCGCCACGCGCTCGAAGTCCGGCACCCGTCGTTCGAGCAGCCGGAATTCATCTCGCTGCTCCGCGAGCATGACATCGCCATGGTCGTCGCCGACACCGCGGGAAAATGGCCGCTCATCGAGGACGTCACCGCGGATTTCATCTACATCCGGCTCCACGGCGCGGAGGAGCTTTACGCCAGCGGTTACACCGAGCCGGCGCTCGACGAATGGGCCCGCAAAATCCGCCGCTGGTCGGAAGGCGGCACGCCGGAAAACGCCAAACTCCTCACTCCCCCGCCGCCCGCCCGCAAGCAAGGCCGCGACGTTTTCACTTACTTCGACAACGACGTGAAAACCCACGCCCCCTTCGACGCCATCTCGCTCGGCAAGCGCTTCGGGCTTCTTCAAACGTAGTCCAGGACTTCAGTCCGTCTTTGATTCCCAACCCGCCACGGACTGAAGTCCTCGACTCCATTTCAAAACGGCACCTCGCCAGCCAGTTCCTCCACTTCCGCCGCCCGCCGCCCGGCCTCCGCTTTCAGTCTCTCTTTCTCCAGCTCCTGCTGCGCGAGCGCACCGAGTCCACCTTGGTCGACTTCATCGGGCGAGATTCTGACTAGACGGGTCAGAACTCCGGTGCCATGGTCCTCCCATGCAGACACGTGTATGGCAATTGCAGGAGGCCAAAAGCCACTTTAGTGAACTCGTGGAAACGGTGATCTCAAAGGGTGCACAGACGGTGACCAAGCATGGGAAACCGGCAGTGGTGATCATTTCGGCAGAGGAGTACCAGCGGAGCCTGGCTCCCCGGAAGTCATTGGCCGCTGCATTGCGCGCATGTCCGGAGGATCTGGCGCCGCTTCTTGGCAAGCGTCCGAAACAGATCGCCCGGAAAGTCAATTTCGAGTGATGGCGTATGAAATACCTGTTGGACACCAATGTGGTTTGTGAGGCCACCGCCAAGCATCCCGAAGCAATGGTGCTGGCATGGATCGAAGCCCATGCTCACGAATGCTTCCTTTCCAGCGTGTCATTGGGCGAGATTTGGAAAGGGCTTCATCGCTTGCCGGAAGGCAAGCGGAAACGAGCGCTTGTCCGGTGGGCGGATGGATTGGAAAGCGACTTCACCGAGCAAATTCTAGGGCTTGATACTATGACCCTGAAGTCTTGGGGGAAACTTTACGCCAAGCACGAGGCGATAGGGTTCAATATGGACGTGATGGATAGTCTCATTGCTGCGACCGCGCTAGTGCATCAACTCACCGTGGTCACGCGCAACACCGCTGATTTTCCTGCGGATGTGAAGATTTTCAATCCTTGGAGGCAATGAAATCCAATTTCCAGCCTTCTCAAAACGGCACTTCTCCCGCCAGTTCCCGCGCTTCGTCCGCCGCCTCTTGAATTTCAGCGTTTCAGAATCCCAGCTTTTACCCCACAGCGTCCCATCGCCGAACCGCGCTCGTTCATTCACTCCGCCAACCCCTCCACCCACCTCGTCACTGGGGGACAGATTCAGGCAGACATGGTTAATCCGTGAGCAACGATCCTATTCAATGCTTGTTAGTCGGGACTGGTAACTTTCGACCGTGGCCGCCGATTAACCGCTTACAGGGAGCTCAACAGGATGTCCGGAGGAAATCCATCAGATTTAAATGTTACAATGCGGGGACCCCAGAGACGGAACGTATTCGATTCCCGCCACCACTGCGGACCGGGCGTGTTTCAACATCGTCTTCCAGCCCGATCCGAAGCGTCCCGGTGGCGAATCTCGCTAGAGGGCCGGGTTCCGGATCAGTCACGGAGGCCGAGGCATCCGAATACCTTGCTCCGGATCCGCTGAGACAGCGTCCCTCCCTTCGATAGATAGGCATTCAGGGATTTTGTCTGCTGCTGCCAGAGTGCCTTTTCGAGCCCGTGATTCTCCTCCACCTTGCGCCAAAACGGCGGCATTTCGATGACCGCGCCATCCAGCGTGCTGCGCCGCCACCAGCGTTTTTCCCAGCAGCAGCCGCGGGCATCCACGCCGAAGCGGCCCACCAAACTCATCGCCGCCCGCTTTTCCTCGATGGCCCGCGTCAGACATTCACCTGCGAATTGGATTTCCTCGCCGAGAAGATCCACGCCCGTCGGCTCGTCACCGATGAGCCGTGGTTCTTGCGGTGCGGTGAGATCGCCGTCTGGAATCAATTGATACATGCAATCGATCAGATCATCGTCATCGATGCCTGCGCCCTCTCGCCGGTGGGAATACAAGCGCTTGCTTCCGAAGCTGGTGGTCAGACGGTCGCCGTTTTGATCGAACTTGTCGATGAATCCATTGCCACCCTGGAGCGGGGAGCGAATCGCGCGGAAACGGGGAGCCATGCTGGTGTGGCGGAACAGATAATTGCTGTTCATCAGGCAGAACAGACCGCCCGGGACCAGGTTCTCGCAGAGCGTGCCCACGAGTTTTTGAAATAAAGAGAACGGGTATAAGCCCTGGATGTTGGAGAGCTTCTTGCTCTCGGGGTATTGGCAGAAAACCGACATCGCGAAGACAAGGTCGTAGGGGCCGTTTGCAATGATGTTGTCCTCGTTGCTGAGAAACACATGGGACAGGCGGTCATTGGAAACGGCTTTTTTCGCCATGTGCAGAACCGCCTTGTTGACGTCGCAGCCGAAAATCCGCGCTTCCGGAAAATGGCACCTGATACTTTGCATCTCATGGCCCTCGGAACAACCGAACGAAAGAATCTTCAATCGGCCCCCATGCATGTCCGCGCCATGCAGCGCCTGCATCATGGAGGCGGACGTTCTGAAGATGCCGGGGTATCGGTTGAAATCGGTGCTGGTGATTTTCTGGAACATTTCCGTAAGGGCTTGGGGTCGGGTCTTTACTGCAGCGGCAAGTTAATTAGTTGTGTCTCCGTGCCAAGGATTATCTGTGCGGCGCCAACGCGAGCAGTCTCGCCTCAGAGCTTGAACGCTTTGTCGAGAAGATCCTCGAGATAGAAGACTCCGGCGCGACTCAAGTGATGTTGGTCGGCGTAGAGGGGTTCGCCCTCCAGCCAGAGAAGCAGCCGACCGTGGTCAACGAGTTTTTCCGCGGGAATGATCCTGAGGATGGTGCCTGACGGACCAAGACGATCAAAGACATCAAGAACGAGCCGGCTTTGGCCGGCGTCATCCGGAGCGATGACGGATGGCTCGGGCAGGCGGCGCGCGTGCAGGATTCTGGCAAATTCGTCAGGCACGTTGAACGGTGCCACTGGCACCGGTTCGATGATCGTCACCTTTTTCCCGGCGGCCAGCAGGCGTCGAATGGTTTCTTGGATTCTGGCGGCGTAATATGACTCCATTTCACGGCGATTCCCGAGCGAGCGCTCGTGAAACGAGAACGTGGATCCGCCTCCACCGCCCCGCTTGGTTTGATCCGGAAGGTTCCATTTCGAGACGAGAATGACCGTTTTGATGGAAGGATCAGCGGCCAGCATTTCAAGCGTCTCAGCCGTATAGCGGGCAACCTTCGCCGGCTCCCTGACATCCATCGGGGTGGCTCCCACGACCGGCGGCACGCCATTCATGCCGAAGTGCCGGAGCGCGCGGCCGCGTTTCCTCGCCATCGAATCCAAGACTGGAAGAAATGCCCGCGCATGGCTATCGCCCCAGACCGCGATGTCCGGGGACACGCCGGGCGCGCCGTAGATCGGAGCCTTCTCGGGTCGGTAAGTTTTCGCCGCATTGCCGCGATACGCCGTCGCCCAATTCTTGAATTCCAGAACCTCCAACACCTCCGTTGAATAGCGCTTGGAAAACCCGTCGGTGCCCATCGCCACTTGCCAGTAGCCGATGAGCAGCAGGCAGGAAGCCGCCCATGCGGCGAACACCCCGCGGCGACGGGTGCGGGAACCCGGCTTGCGGAAGGGTTGCTCGATGAAACGCCAGGACATGGCTCCAATCAACAGGCTGCCGAAAAACAAGCCGGCGTTCGGCATGAAATCCCGGATGCCACCGTGACCCGCAAAGACCAGCAAGGGCCAGTGCCAGAGATAGACCGAATAGGAAATCAGCCCGATGAAAACCAGCGGCCTCCAGGATAACAAGCGGGCCGTCACGGAGCGCGGATCAGAACCGGATAGGATCAGCAGGCCCGCACCCATGCACGGCGGGAGCGCGGCCAGTTCGGGAAACGGGGTTTGTTCCGTGTGGATCGCCATCGTTCCCAATACCAGAGCCAAGCCGGCGAATCCTCCCGCGTGGTGCCAGCAGAGGCTCGTCCGCCGCGGTTTCACCATCGCGAGCCATGCGCCCAGCATCAATTCCCATGCTCGGTAGGGCAGCAGGAAGAAAGCCTCCTGCGGATGACCCGGCACGGCCACACAGGCCGCCGCAAATGAAATGATCAAAATCGTGGTGACCACTCCCAGCCGGATGCCCGGTTTTCCCGAAAAGCGGAAGAGAACCGTCAGGACCACCGGAAACACGAGGTAGAACTGTTCCTCCACGCCCAGCGACCACGTATGGAGCAAGGGCAGCCGTGAAACCTCCGGACTGAAATAATCCCGGGTTTCCTTGAGGAAATAAAGGTTGGGAAGCGAGATCGCCGCGTATTCCGCCGACTTCGCGAACGATTTCAGATCATCCGGCAGCAGAATGAACCAAGCCACCGCACAGCACGCCACGATCATGAAGAACATGGCTGGCAGAATCCGCCGGATGCGCCTCTCATAGAAATGGGTGATCGAGAATTCCCCTGACTCCAGATCCCGAACCAACAGCGAGGTGATTAGAAATCCGGAGATCACGAAAAACACGTCCACTCCCACAAACCCGCCGCTCACCCACCCTTGATCAATGTGGTAGAGCAGCACTCCGAGAACCGCGATGGCTCACAGTCCGTCGATGTCCGGGCGATAGGCGGTAACTTGGCTCATGGGGTGAACCGCGCCAGGATTTTCCGCACCAGCGGCTCGCTGCCAGCGCGGCTGATACCATTTGGCAGAATATCCTAGTGTCGCGTAAAATTTTATTTGTCGGTTAGTGAATTTTAAAATTGTACGATTTTGAGGATGTGTACAATTGGACAGGTGCCCGCCAAATTACACCGAATCAAGTTATCGAAATCCGAACGCCATGAACTCGAAGCCCTCCGCGATCAAAAGAGCGGCAAGGCCTCCGGCATCATGCGTGCGGTCGCATTGTT
>NZ_JBIKBQ010000031.1:0-33267 GCF_058122085.1 Luteolibacter sp.
GCTCAGCGTGTCGCCCGCGTCGACGTCGCTGGCGGAACCGGCGACCGTGCCGACGTAGGCGGAGTCCTCGGTCGCGCCGGCTCCGGCGATCGGATCGGCGGTGAAGACCGGATCGTCGTTGGCGTTGGCCACCGTGATTTCGAGCGTCGCGTCGTCATAATTGCCGGCAAGGTCGCTCACCCGGATGGTGAAGCTGTTCGGGCCGACGTGGCTGTTAGCCGGCGTGCCGGACAGTGTGCCGTCGCCCGCCACACCCAGCCATGACGGGCCGGATAGCAGGCTGTAGCTCTGCGCGTCGCCCGCGTCGACGTCCGTCGCAGAACCCGCGACAGTGCCGACATAGGCGGCGTCCTCGGTCGCGCCGGCTCCGGCGATCGGATCGGCGGCGAAGACCGGTGCCTGGTTTGGCTGCCGACTTGTGGAGATGTGAAAGTAATCGATGAGCGCAGTGTGGGCTGCAGTGTGGTTGCCCACGTAGAGACCTGCGGCATGAACGAGCATGTTCAGGGAGAATGGATCCTCAGGGATCCAGCCAGCGCCGTCTGAGGAATGAGCGATCACCCAGGAGTCGCCCGTGCGGGCAACCCGCATATACTTGGTTGTAGCCGTAATGCCCTTGAAAATATGCACGGTCGGAACCGTATTCTCGAAACTGGCAACAAAGAGCTTAGTCGCCCTGCCGTCGTGATGAAATTCAACGCGCAGCAGCCTGTCACCGTCACCCTCGATGATGATGCCCTGCATCTGGTAGCGACTTGTTAAATCCGAGTCAAACTTGGTCCCGATCACAAAATCCTCATCGACCACCCTCTGTGTTACCCTGGCCACATTGTATCCACCGGGCCACCATGTGTCATGATCCGTGTCGGCGGGCAAGGAAAGCGAGAGCTGTGAGCCGGTCATGGCCAGAGTCCCGTCACCCAGAGGATTGACGAAGGTCCAGAGGCCGGTATCCAGCAATGGCGAGTTGAATTCATCAGTCCCGGTGGTGTCGCCGCCCGAAAGGGGGCTGAAAGACGCGGTGATCATTTTGTCTCCATCCATCACAAATGTGGCTGAACTGTCGGATCCACCAAGATCCCCGCTCCATCCGGAAAACGTATGGCCACTCACAGGTTGTGCCTTCGCGGTCACGATCGTTCCATTCGGATAGATAGCCATATCAGGACTGAGAGTGACGGATCCACTCCCCAATACCGAGCTCTTGATTCCATGCACGAACTGGGAGGGAGGAACAATGGTGACATTGCCGAACGTCGCATCGACTTCGTGCGCGACGAGCAGGAGCGATCCACTCGAAAGATCATCGGCATCTTCCTGTCCCTCCAGCAGCCAGGAAATTGGCTCCGGAGTGCCGCTCTCCCAAATTTTGAACCGATAGCGACCGCCCCCATTTCCGGACGGAAGGGATTGCACCCTAGTCCTGGTCATATAAGTGACGTCAAAGCTTAATTGCTTGTATGTTGGGTCCAACAGATGGAGTCCATTTTCACCACCCAGCGAAAGCCGGCCCGAGCCATTGATAAAATACTCATTCCACCAAGTTGCCCCTTGGGGCCGCCAGCCAATCACCGGTTGCCATGGGCCTCCAAGCTGGCCGCCCCAGTCACTATGTCCCCGCCAACGCATGACCAAACCGAGGCCGGGACCAACACTGGTAGGAGATGAAAAACTCGCCGGATCAATGGCGTGGACCGTGACAGGGACGGTGATTTCATAGTCCGTCCAGCCCATATCCCCGATCGCAAGAATGCGGTCGTAGCCCATGTGAAGTGGTCTGACACCCGCCGAAGAGAAGCCCCATTCCCCGTCAACTTCCTGCACCACATCCTGCAGATTCGTAACGGCTCCCCAATCAATCGAATATGACAGCGGCCATGGGGAATTGTTGCCAAAATGAATCGTCACCGTCGTCGTGCTGGTATCGCCAAGTTGGTCCTGCGCGTTGAGCACAACGCTATTGTTGCCTTGATTGAGATTGGTTACATCCAACTCGGCATTGAAGTCGCCCGGGCGCGCCAGACGCCGCGTATCCGGCCCTATGGAGAGACTGCGAAACTGGCCGCCATTCAACGAATAAGTCAGTGAGGCCAGTCCATCAGGGTCTGAAACGGTTCCTAAAAGATTCACCCACCGCTGCGGCACGCCCAGATCGCCGAAGCTTTGAGTTGTGCCCCGCCAGACGTTGATGTTTGGTCCCGCGCCATTGTCAGCATGCAAAATCCCGCATGCGAATGACCAAAGTGCAAGCGCCACCGACAAGTCGGATTTCAATCCAAGCATCTCGGAAAAATCGAAACATATCCGCTTATCGTCAGATTTTCGTGTGGTTATTCTCATACAATTTGGATGTTGTTCAATATCTCTCGATTTGACTCAATTTTAACGCGTAATGCCTCACTGAAACCGGTGTTCACTCTATCTATCATGAATGGAGTTGTTCTGCTTCCTTCGTGACTCTCTATTTTCTATCGGAAACCATCATGGTAAATACATCCAGCCCTATTTACGCATCCTCTTTGATCCGTGATCTGGACTTCAAATCCGCTCCGATTGCATTGAGCAGCGTCCGTTTCCATTCTCCAGCAATAAACCGCCACCGCTTCCATAGCCAAACCGCTATGACTCTAGCGCATGACGCACGGGTCGCGAAAGAAAGCGGAGAAACTCGAACCATCCAGCAATAGTCGGCCAGCATCTTGCTAAAGGAGCAGGAGACCCCGACATGGTTTCGAGGATCAAACCAAGCCGCATATGCTTCGAAATCGGGGACTGCCTCACGATATGCAACTCCGAAAACATACATCGACTGCTTATCATGACGCCTTGAATACAGAAGCAGGTCCTGAAGCTCTATGAAACGTCCCAGGAGGGAGAGATGCGCCAACAGCACGCCGTCTCCGTGGTAGTAGCAACCGATCATGCCGGTTTGAAGCAGTTCGCTTCTGCGGATCAGCCCGAATATCTCATAGCAACGCCCCCCTCCCCGCATCATTTCGGAAAACCGGACGGCGGGATTTGGATCTCCGATACGAAAGGGTGAAGCATACTCTTCATGCTGGTTTCCCGAGGCGTCAATATAGCGAATCCTCGTGGAGGCGAGGACAGCGGTGGCATCCCGATCAAGAGCGTCGACGCAAACGGCCATGTAAGAAGGAGCGATGACATCGTCGTGCGCCATCCATTTGAAATACCGCCCTCTTGCCTCGGCAACCAGAATGTTAAAGTTTCGAGCGGCACCGATGTTTGCAGATTGACGAATGTAACGGATGCGCGGGTCCTGAAGACAAAATTTCCGACAAATGCTTTCGGTCGCATCGGTTGAAGCATTGTCGCTGATTACCAATTCAAAGTCTCGGTATGATTGGAGAAGTATCGAGGTAATCGCCTCGCGCAGGTAGTTTTCACCATTGAATACGGGAATGACGATACTTACTGTAGGAATGCGTGACATACTTGAATAATAACGAGCTGCATGGGCTAGACTTGTCGGCTCGCTCCCTAATTCTGTTGCCGCTGCGGCGTTATATGGGGGATAGGAGAGGACGCGTCCAATGACAGGGAACCCGAGGGCAGCGAATCGAAAGCTTGGACGCGCGGCCACCCGGGCATTCTCCGCCGTAGTGCGTGATGCTTTCGCATCCAAAACATCCATATTCTGGCGCCAAGACGACCCAGAAAACCGGAGTCGCCCAACATTTCCACGGCGCGAACCTCCACTTTCACGTCGGCCAAGGCGCGGCGCACCAACGAGCCAACCTTTGGGTCGGCGCAAATCGGCCCGCGGAGAAAGCCCTCGAGCACTCCCTGCCAAGCCCGCGAGTGAACCAGCGGATCTAGCATCGCAAGGACACCTATCCCACAGGTTTCGTTATGTTTTTCCACGAGTGGCTCCGCAATGAAGGCCCACGGTCCTAACATAGAAAGGCGGAAGGCGAGGTCGTGGTCTTCGAGCAGCCGCATTTCCGGCTTGAAACCACCGACCTTTTCGAAAGCGTCGCGTCGGATGATGGCGACCTGATTAAACAGGATGAAACGAGTTGCGATAACTGGCGCCGGATTCATCCAAAAGCCTTCCTGCAAATCGCTCATCACGCCGGAGAGCTCGAACGAAGTTGTATCGCTACCGTCGCCACCGGTCAGAAAGGCATTGCAGATGCAGCAAGGCAATTTTTCGCCGCCAGCGAGCATCAAACGGACCTGCCAGGCGATTTTTGCCGGCTTCCAAGTATCGTCCGAGTCGAGGAACGCTATGAACTCGCCGCTCGCCAGACCAACCCCGGTATTCCGGGCGACCGATGGCCCGCCGTTATCCTGATGGATAGAAAGGATGCGGTCGCCATACTCCTGCAATACGTCCCGCGTCGCGTCAGTGGAACCGTCATCGACCACAATGACCTCGATGGGACAATACGTTTGCTCAAGCACACTGTCGATCGACCGTCGGACGGCATCCGCCCGGTTATATGTTGGGATAATAACTGATACCAAGGGAGGAGCGGTCATCGGGAATTGGGGAGGTGATAATGATGTCCGGGGTGCCGGATGATATTTTCCAGGGTCGAAAAGTTTCGCCAACCGCGGAAAACCAGCCGTGTCGAGCGGGCGATTCGCAGATCAGCGGGGATCGCCGGACGGGCCGAGCGGGTCACAAGCCGCAGTTTGCCGCTCCTTGCGGCGCCACTCGGCGCCACTCGGCGTTGGCCTGGGTGATCGCGGCGGAATTGGCGAGGGCTCCGGCGTTGTTTTTATCGTCCAATTCCGAAGGCCCCGTGCCGAATTCCCCGTATTCCTGATTCAAATACACGATTGAGTAAATCGAGCTGATCACTGCCACACTCATCCAAAAATAAAGCATTGATTGGTCAAAGTAGGCCACTGAAATGCTGGTTACGGCGTGCGAAAACAGGCAAGCGCCGAAACACCAGATCATGAAGCTTTGGCTCGGCTGCTCCGCGAGCCGCTCGTCGTGGATCTGGCCGACCCAGCGGAAGGCGACAAGCAGCATCCAGATTACTATTAGCATCGCTGGCAATCCGGCCGTCACGCCGTAACCAATGTAGTAATTGGTGATATCGGTGTGATGGGGATCTCCTGCGATGCCTTGGTTCGGCATCCAGTGTCGGGTCTCGTCGGTTCCGAAAAGCCACCACTCGGACAGGTGGTTGAAAGTCTGTTCAATCAGGAATGCCCGGTGCCAACCCGTGCTGCCGCCCGAGATATCGATCCGGGACATCAGGTAATACGGCGGCTTAGCCATCACAAACATCAGTCCCACATAGAGCGCCACCGCGCCACCGCGCAACGCCTTGAGATGATCCTTGAATCGCCACAGGACCAAGGCTCCCGCACCGGCGAGCAGACTCATCACGGGACCGCTGGAAGCCGAGGTGAAAACGATGACGACACCCGCACCAATGCCAGCCATGGCCTCGATTCGATGGCGCTTGAGGATTCCTACGAAAAGCGGGATGCAGGTCGCGCCCACGGTGCCGGCCAGGATCGGGTGGCGGAAAGGCCCCTGGGCCCGCAGTTTCCCCTCGCGAATCATGACGTAGTCCGGCACCCCGCCGAAAACCGCGAAACTGTTCCTGCCGGTGACCTTTTCGATCGTCATCTCGATCGCGATCGGCACCATCAGCAGCGCCACGATCCGGATCACGTCGCTGACTTCTTCCAAATCAGCACACCAGATCCGTATCAGGAAGTAGATCAGAGTTTGATTGAAAACCAAGCCACAGGCATAGATCGGACCGGCCCGCTCCGGGTCGTGGAAAAAACTCGCGAACACCACCCAGACGCCCCATGCGATCATGAGTTTATCAATGAGATTGAAGCCACCCGGAAGCGACTCGCCCTTCGTGATCACCCGGATGACGCCGACGAGAAGCAGCATTCGGTAAATCGGCAGCGACAGGGGCCCCAGCTCGATTCCCTGCCCAAGCGTCATGTAGGTGCAGCCAAGCAGAAGCGGCACCGGTGCCCATTTGCGCGGCACCGCGAGCAAAGCCGTGGCGCAGATCATGAAGAAGCCCAGGGCTAACGGATTCATCTCGTTTGATTTGGAGCCCCACCCAAGCATTGGCGGCTTCAGTTCCCCGCCTCGGGTCCCGCCTGGAAATACATGGCGGGGATGCCTCGTGCGCCCGGAAAGGTCTGTTCCCCCGTTTGTTCAAGCCAATCGCATTTGGCGAACGTCTTCCGGTGATCATTCTCTGGATGAATATAGACCATTCTGATCCGTCGGGCATTTGTCATGAGACTGCTTCGAATCTGGTCCAAAACCGACTCCAATGTTTGTGCGCCGAACGGGTTGCACATCAAGAATACCGTCCCTTCGGAATAGTCCTCTTGCGACGCATCCGCCTGCCGGATCTCGATTGGCGGATGGGGCAAGCGAATTTTGGAAGCATTCGTCTGCGCCAGTTCACTCAAGCGCTTGGAAAGCTCAAGTCCCACGCAACGTTTTACCCCGCACAAGGCCGCCACAAACAGGAGCCGTCCCGCGCCACAGCCGATATCATACACCACATCCTCCGCCTCAAGCCGGGCTGGTCGCAAATAAAGCCAGTTCAAGTAATAGGACTTGGATTCATACCAGAATGAATCGTCATGAACGGAGCCGACTTCAGGGTAATCGCCCTTTCGTGACCCAAGGGTGGAGACTCCAAGAACTGCGTCTCCCAAGACCGCCTCGAAGGCTCGAATCGCACTCTTGATTTCCATGGCGGCAACTTCTTTGTCTATTGAAAGCAAGGTCTAACCGACCGGAAACCCCCATGGTCCAATCACTTGATCCGGAACGACAGGACCCCGGCAACCACCCTGTCGAGGTCGGCCTCTGTCAAATCATTGTAGAAGGGGAGTCGCAGCAGGCGGGCACTCACATTTTCGGTGACGGGAAGATCCCCGGCCTTACCCCCGAATTCCTTGCCCTTGTCGGACAGGTGGAGCGGCAGGTAGTGGAACGGGCTTGTGATTCCCAGGCCTTTCAGATGAGAAATCAACGCCTGCCGATCCTCGAGGGATGGCAACAGCAGATAGAACATGTGGTAAGCCTGATCGCAGTGCTTCGGCACGACGGGTAGCCGCACGCCATTCCCGGACGCCCATGCTTCCAAGCTCAGTTGATAGTGTGTCCAGATTCGCCTCCGTATTTTCTGGATCTCCCGGCTCGTCTCGAACTGGGCATACAGATATGCCGCCAGCATGTCGGACGGCAGGTAACTGGATCCGAGGTCAACCCAAGTATATTTGTCCACTTGGCCACGAAAGAAGCGGCTTCGGTTAGTCCCTTTCTCCCGGACAATCTCGGCGCGTTCCACAAAGGTCCGGTCATTGATCAGGAGCGCTCCGCCCTCGCCGCAGTTGAAATTCTTGGTTTCGTGGAAACTCTGCGTCGCCAATGCGCCGAAGGTCCCGAGATGGCGGCCCTTGTATTTTCCGAAAAGCCCGTGCGCATTGTCTTCCACGACCGCAACTCCGTGACGCCCTGCGATTTCCATGATGGCGTCCATCTCGCAGCCGATTCCGGCGTAGTGGACCGGGATGATCGCCTTGGTCTTCGAGCCAATCAGGCGTTCAACCGCCGATTCATCGAGATTCAGCGTGTCCGCGCGGACATCACAGAAGACCGGGATAGCACCGTGAAGAACGAAAGCATTGACCGTTGAGACGAAAGTGAAGGAGGGAAGGATGATCTCGTCTCCGGGGCCGATGCCTAGCAGCAGGGAGCACATTTCCAGCGCGTCCGTGCAGGATGTCGTCAGCAAAGCTTTGGCGATGCCCAATTGCTCTTCGAGGAACGCATGGCACTTCTTGGTGAAGGGTCCGTCGCCGCAGGTGTGGGCGTTGGCGATCGCCTGCCGCATATATTCAAACGACTTTTCTGCGGCATACGGCCGGTTGAAATGGATCACGGGCGGAGTGCTCCGTGTCGAAATCGCAGTGGTTGGTGAATGGGCGATCATGGAAGAGCATTGCAGCAATTCGGGGCAGGCAGGGGCAAGGCTGCCAATGGCCGAGTCGGTCCGAAGGTCCGTGATTCAAGTCACCGTCTCTTGGCGCGGATTTCCCGCAGACCCGCCGGCCGTCGCCCGATGCCGATCGACGATCTTGCGGTAGGTATCGAGCATCTTGCGGCCGGCCGACGCCCAAGTCAGCTCGCCCGAAGTCTCCAGAGAAGCCGCCCGCAAACGGGCTAGCAAGGCCCTATCTTCGTGGAGCCGGCTAAAATGGCTGGCGAGGGCCGCGACGTCACCGGTCCGATGCACCAACGCGTTTTTCTCGTGTTCGCAAACCGCGCCGGAGGAATCCGAGACCAAAAGCACGCTGCCAGCCCCTCTGGCATCGTAGGTCACCAAGGCGCTCCCTTCCTCGATGCTTGGCAAAACCATCACGTCGCTCGCCCGCATGACATCGGAAAGGTCCTTGCGGTATCCGAGCAGGCTCACGCTCGGATGGCCTAGCTGGGTTGAGAGTTTTTCGGCGTATCCCGGGATGAAGTCGCCGACAACAAGGAGCTTGCCGTCGTGACAGGCGCTGGATTTCAACCAGGCCTCAAGCGCGTAGTGCAGCCCTTTCCGGGGAGCGCAGCCGGCCGCGAACAACACGGTCAATCCGGGTTTGTCACCGCCTGGCCCGGCGCGCGGATAGCAGGTGCTTGTATCAAAACCATACTGGAATCTCACCAACCTTTCCCGGGAAAACCCGCGGTCCTCGAAGGTCTTCGCTACGAACTCGGACGGGCAGAACAGGTAGTCGGCCACGTCGTATTCCTCTTCCTCACGCCTCAGGTTCTCCGCGTTGAACGCATGGGAATGGCCCGCTGGCATCTCAATCCCGAGCTTCTCACATTCCTTCTCTACCACCTCGAAAGCGAAACGGGTGTGGGCATTGCAACGTTCCAACACGGTCGGAATTCCCAGTTTTTTCGCCATGCGGAGGGTTTCCAAGGATCCCAGGGCAAATCCATGCACGATGTCAAACTCGGCCGCTATTTTGCGGAGCCGCCGGGCCACGATCCGGTCGTGAATCCTGCATGACCCCAAGCGTCCGAAGACTTTGTAGGGAATCCTTAATTTTCCCCGGCTCAGTGTCGGTCGCACTCGGATGCCGGATGGAAACGGCTTGTTGAGGACTCCGGGAAACACCGTCACTTCCGCACCGGCGTCGCGAAGGCCCATCACATGCTGCCAAGCGGCATAACAGATTCCGCCGGCTCCGATCTTATGCGGGAAACTGTATAGGACGCGAAGCGGGCTATCGTTCTCGTTAGCCATCGTATTCGTGAGTGCGGGGTGATCAGGAAAACATCAAATCCGTCCGCAGCCCTCTGCCCGGCTGGGAGCCGGGGTTCTTCTTTAACCCGCACTCCCCAACCGCACCGCTGGCCCGTTGACATCAATCACTGTCCGCGAATTCGAAGCCCTTGGGGTGTCGGCGGTGTTTCAGCGACCAGTCCGTGATTTGACACCGCTTGACTGCCAATCGTCGCAATCAGCGCCATATTGTTAAAACTCGCAAGCGACGCCTGCTCCAGGCGGAACGCGTAGTTCTGAGCGATGAGCACCGCCACGCCGCCATTGACCGACACGGTGACACTGTAGGTTTTTGCCGCGGTATCCACGATCATGCGGACGGAATAGACGTTACCGACAGAATACGGCATATCAACCAAGGCGGCATATCCGCCGCCATTGCGGACATCGATCTTGCCGCTGCTGTTGAAACGGACGATGCAGGCCAAGTCTGCGTAGCCAGTCACCGGGGTGACTCCGCCGAGGCCCACGACCGCATCGATATTGTTAGCCGAGGCGGCCATGTCGAATCCGTAGGTGAAAGCCCCCGTCCGGGGCCCGAACGCGACCGAAGCCCATGATGGCGTGCCCACAACCGCACCGATCAAGTAGTTCCCGGTGGCTATCGAGCTTGAGGCGATGCCGGACTTGACCGCGATTGCTTTAATGGTGGTGGAAGCCGTAACGGACACCGGATTCACGTAAACCGGACTGCTGGTGTTCGGGTCGCTGCCATCGGTGGTGTAGTGGATCGTCGCACCTGAGGTGCCGCTCGTCAGAGTAACCGACTGTGCGCCGGAATAGCCCCCCGGAGCCGGGCCGAAGATCGGCGGCACGGCCGTAAAGGCCAACTCCGCGGTCGTCACCCCACTGGGATCGACGCCAGTCGCATAGGCGACCGCTTTGATCGTCTTTGTGGATGATACTGCGATCGGCCCCGCATAGATCGGATCAGAGGTACCAGGCGTGACCCCATTGAGCGTGTAGCGGATCGTCGCGGAAGGCGTGGTGGTGGAGATTGTCACCGATTGAGGCGTGTCAAAATAGCCGCTTGAAGGTGTGATAGTCGGATTCACCGCGGATTGGGGCGGAGGGGTGATCGTGGCGCTTTGCTTGTGAGCGGCATACATTGCCGCAGTGAATGTCGCACCGTCCCCGGCCAAGGTGTGGAATCGCTCCATATAGGCAAATGCCGCGGGATGATTCCAAACCGACTGCGCGCCCATCAAATAGGCCGCGAGCCACGGACCCATCATTGCCGGCCCAACCACCGAGCGGTAGGTGGCGCTCCAGCTTCGGTTGTCCTGAATAGGCTCCCAGCGATGTCTGATTCCCCATTCCCCCATGCCCACATCTTCCTGCCGGTACTGTAAAAACTCACGTCCATACCAGCTGTCTCCAGGCGGGGCGACCCAGATCACGCGACCGACATCACTCTGCGTCACTATCCATACCTGCGTGTCTTCCTGGAAAATATCAGGGTTACCGGCCATCGCCTTCAATTCCGTGTCATTGAGCATCATCGCGGCGAGCACCAGCGGAAGCTTGCGGCCGCACTTGTGCCCGCCATCATGGTAGAATCCGCCCCCGTGCTTGACGTAGGCGTAGATATCCAGGCCGTTCTGCACCATCTGGATAGCGATGGCCTGCTTGTCGGCAAGCGGTTGATTGGTATTCAGCCATAATCCCACCTGACCGAATTTGGCGGCGGTCTCGCGGCCATATTGCTTGTCACCATCCGCGGTATTGTCTTTAGGCTGGAGGCTGTTTCCAGACCAGATTGGTGCCCATTCGAACCAAGGAAGCGGGGGCACTTGAGCCGCGATCGTGGCTTTGGAAGGAGTCGATGCGACCGCCGTGTAATTCTTGAGCACCGCCCAATTCAACTGGCTGACATTCCATTTCACCGTCCGGTCGGCCCCAAAAATGCTGGGGCGAAAGCTGCCAACCGGGGGCGCGCTACCTAGAACCGTGAGCGCGCATACGGTCTTCAAAAAGGTCGGATACGCCCCTCCCTGGCAATTGGCCGATACGAGCACATCATTCACCTGCAGGTTGATCGGGAAAGAAAGGGCGACGTTCTTTGCCGCTTGGTAGCTGACGGCGGAGGAGATTGACGGATGGCTGTCGAAGCCAAAAGCCGTGTTCGGGATCGGATTGGTCATCGAACCATGTTGCACCCCGCTCACACTCTGGGTCGGATTTGGATTGATGTTGGTGATCGTCACCGGTCCGATGACCCACGGCTCGCCGTTCGCGAAGGTCCCAGTAGGACGATCCGACGAAAAGGTCCACGTGATTCCATAATGGGACACCGAACTCGCCGCGGATGCTGGAATCTGCAGCAAGCAACCGAGTGCGATGGTAGGTAAAAGTCGCTTTGTAAAATATATCAACGAGTTCATGGTTTAAGTTTCAAATTATTGATTCAAACCTCCCGGTAATTTGACCGACCGCAAATCTAATTTCAAAAATTCCGGTTTTGACGCCACCCGCCGCAGTGTCAATCGGTGGCAGGGGTTTCAGCGGGATGAACTCTCCGGAGTTTCCCAATTCGCCGCAAAGTCCTCATTTTCAAAGGCTTTCTGGATGCAATCAAGTGGCGGCTCTTCGTGACCGCATCACTCATCGCGCGATGAAACTCGGCAAGGTGCCCCCCCTTGAGCGCCTTGAGAAATTGGAAAATGACACGGGGCGCCAAGAAGGCGACACACTTCGGAAGAGGAAAACACGAAACCGCCAGCAGCACTTGATTCCGCGGCTTGTAAAACACTTGGATTTCGCTTCTCCGCGAGACTTCATCGGCGTGGTGCACGACCTTGAAATCGGGGCGGTAAATGATCGAACCGCCGGCGTCCAGGACCCGTAAAGCAAGCGCCACCTCCTCATAGTGCATATAGAGAATCTCGGGATAAAGACCCGCCTCGATCAAAACTTCCCGTCGGAAGGCGTATGCCGTGCCGCTGAAATAATCTGTCTCGAAGCGGAGATCGCTTCCCCGCGCGCAGGGGACCGGGTGCCACCAGCGCGGGGCGTCATCCGCACGTCCGTCGGTCGAGAGAATCCGCAGCGCGAAACCGCTTGCGTCCGGTGATTCGGCGAAGGCCTGCCTCACCTTTGCCAGCAGGTGATGGTCAGGCACCGTGACATCGCAATCGAAGCCGACCACGAACTCACCGCGGGCGGCGCGAATTCCCCGGTTGCGTGCGACGCAGGGACCTCCGTTGGAATCATTCACCAGAAGGGACACCTGCGGAAACTCGCGTCGCACCGCCTCAGCGGTGTCATCGGCTGACGCGTCATCCACCACGATCACTTCAAAGTCAGCTCCTTCCTGAGCGCGGACATCCCGCAGCAACTCCAGGACGCGCTCTTTCCTGTTATAGGAAGGAATGACAATGCTGATCATGGGCGGTTCAAAACTCACCTGAGTTCGCTCGATGCCGGGCGGTCATCCAGACCGGGGTATCCTTTGAGCCACTCGTCTCGCCTGCTCCACAGCGTTTGCCACCTCCCGGCCGCTTCCGGCGGGCGACTCAGGGAAGCGAGCGAACTCACTGTCGCGCGCAGTCCCGTGCCTGCCATCAGCAGGAACAAGCCGAGCGCCCTTGGGCCCCCCTTCCAATGGCGCCTCACCAAAGATGCCTTGCCGCGATACAGCAACATCGTCTTGTGAACCGGCGACTCCGAACTCCGGCCCACCTCGTGAATCAACTTGGCGTCCGGACAAATGACCGGGCGGTATCCAAGCGCCCTCGCGCGAAGCGCGAGATCCACATCCTCTCCATACATGAAGTAGCACTCGTCGAGGCCGCCGAGTTCCCGCCAGACAGCGGACGAAGCGAGCAGGAAGCAACCGGTGACAACCCCGACCTCACGCACGCTGTCACGCTGCCACCCCCCCAACGATTCAGGGTCGAGCCAGCGATTCCTCGGAGCCAGGGTAGTGATCCCGAAGGCGAAAAGCGCCATGCTCCAAAGGGTGGGTGCGCCCCAGCACGAGGAGGGCTCCAGGCTGCCGTCAGGCTTGAGGGTCCGCCCGCCGTAGAGTCCGTGGCACGGCTGTTTGCCCGCAAACTCGACAAGCACGTCCACCGCGTTTTCGAGGATCACGGTATCGGGATTGAGCAAGAGCACGTATTCCGCATTCGAGTGATTCACCCCGAGGTTCACGCCCTTCGCAAAACCGAGGTTCTCTCCCGGCAGCACCAGTTCCACTTCCGGGAAACGATTCCGGACAAGCGCCACGGTGCCGTCCCGCGACTTGTTATCCACCACGATGACTTGCTGCGTTACGCTCCTCCTCTGGGCGAACACGCTCGTGAGGCAGGCCTCGATCTGCTCCTCGGAATTATACGTCACGATGACGATGGCGACCTTGGATTTCATACCCTGGCGATTTGACCGGCTTCCTGACGTTGCCCCACGACTCTGGCCGGCACTCCCGCCGCGATGCAGTCGGCCGGCAAATCCCGGGTCACCACCGCTCCGGCACCCACGATGCAGCCGTCGCCCACCGTCACTCCGGCAGTGACCACCACCCCGGCGCCCAACCACACGTCATTGCCGATCCGGATGTCGCGCTCCAGTCTGGGCTGCTCCCGAAACGGAAGCCCGGACACGAATTGATAATCTGAAGCCGTTATGAAAACCCCGGGAGCGAGTGACACATGGTCGCCTATCTCAATGCGGCCCGTCGTATCACCCGCCCACAGGAAACAACGCTCCCCGACATGACAGCCACGGCCCATTCGGATGCGCTCGCCATTCCGCAAGGAAACATTCGGCGCGATCCCGGTGCCCTCACCCGCCTGCAGCCGCCGCCGCGGCCGCACATGGCTGTAACCATAATAATGGATCAACCGGAACAAGTGAACGTAAGAACGTGGATCGCACGCCGATGCGATGGCATTGATCCATGCGGGAATTTTCATGACAGTAACAGGAATTCAAGAGCTCAGCTCTTGCTGGAGAAAATGAAATCACGGATGCCGGACAACAGGCTGTCGCTGGCGAAGCCGCCGATCTTCCGCCCGCTTGCCAGATCATCCAGGCGATCGAGTTTTGCCCGCAGCTCCTGCTCGTCGAACGCCACATTCACGCCGCCAACCTCCATCATCCGGCGGGCGGTGGCAGTCTGGTGCTCGTTGCGGTGCTCCCCGAGACTCGCCTTCTTCGGCATCACCAAAATCGGCTTCCCTTGATACAACGCGGTGAGAATCGTCCCCATCCCCGCGTGCGAAACAATCACACTGGCCGAAGTGAAATATTCCGCAAACTCCTTTGGCGGCAGGAAATGGGCGAACCGCATGTGCCGCGGCTCCCACCCGCCCTCGCCGATCTGGGCGAACACGTCCCGCCGACCGGTCTCGCCGGCCCAATCATCCACCACCCGAACCATCCGGTCGAACGGCAGGTCTGTTCCGACAGTGACGAGTATCATAAAACGCTTCCTAAAAATCGCGGGCCATTCTCACGCGCCAAATGCGCCCATTGCGTCAGCCAAAGGTCGGAAAACGCACCGGCCATGTCGCCGGACATCGAAAGTCCCCCGGCATTAGCCACGCTATCCACCCAAATCACGCGCGCTCCCATCCACTTCCCGAATCTCGCTCCGAAATACCCGGGAGCCGCGCCCGTCGTGATCACGATGTCCGGCCTGACCCGCAAGAGGAGACAGATGATTCCGAGAGCCGAGCGCACCAAGTTGAGCTTACTCCAGCGGTTCGCGTCGTGGATCACGTGGAATTCGGCATCGCCGACATCCGCGCGGCAGCCTCCCCTAACGGTCGCGTAGGTCACGTCACAGCCCGCGAAGGCGGGCCGCAAGCGGAGCAGTTGGACCCAATGTCCTCCGCCGGAAGAAATCGCCAATACTTTCTGGGGAGAGGCCGACATCGCGTTTCCAAGTCAAGATGCTCCCCGGCTGAACAGAACGGCGGGGATGGTTTCCAAGAGGATTTTCAAATCAAGCCACAGCGACCAGTTCTCGACGTATTCGTGATCCATCTCCATCCAGCGGTCGAAGGAGACGTTGTCACGCCCACTGACCTGCCAAATGCAGGTGACGCCCGGCTTGACCGACAGGCGCTTGCGGTAGAGCCACTCGTAGCGCGTCACTTCCTCCGGCAGGGGCGGACGAGGGCCCACAAGGCTCATTTCCCCGCACAGGACATTGAACAACTGGGGCAGCTCGTCGATGCTGGTCCTGCGGAGAAACCTGCCGATCCAAGTGGTGCGGGGGTCCTTCTCGATCTTGAACACCGGACCGTCCCTCTCGTTCAGATGCTGAAGCGCCGATTTGCGCTCCTCGGCGTCAACCACCATGGAGCGGAACTTGTAGAGCTTGAACTGGCGTTGATTCATCCCCACGCGGTTCTGCGCGAATAACACAGGCCCGGAACTTGTCAGCTTGATGAGCACGGTCACCAGAACCAGAAAAGGAAACAGAGCAACCAACGCGGCCAGTGAGACCGTCGCGTCGATCAACCGCTTTGCCAACAGCTGCATCAGCAATTGCTCCCTGAACAAGGTCACGACATACTCATCCTCGAATTCCTCGATGTGCATGCTCTTTAACAAGGCTCCGTCCGCGATCTCCGGCATGAGACGAACCACGATTCCCAAATCGCGGGCGTGTTGCACGATCATCGTGATGTCACTGAAGCGCGCGTCCACGGGGAGGCAGACGACAATCTCGTCAACCCGCTCCGCAATCAGGATTTCCCGCAGGTTTCCGAGAAGACCGAGCACTTTCCATGTTCCGTGCTCCCGCGATTCCCATTCCGCCATAGCCTCTGGATTTTCAGCCACGAATCCATCAATCTTGTACCCGAGTTCCGGCCTCTCATCGATCTTGATGGCCGTTTGGAGGGCACGCTCGCTCGCCCCTATCACAAGCAGGTAGCGGTAATTGTAACCCGAACGCCTGAAACCTAGCAGCAACAGGCGCAGAAGCAGTCGGCTCACGACCCCGACAGCGGTGACCACCGCGAAAAAAATCAGAACATTGAAGATGTTGAGGCTTTTGACCGAGAAGACGGTGCAGATGATCATCAACCAGAACGCGGCGGCTCCTGTTGCCTTCACCAGATTTTTCAACTGGGTATTGAGAGCGACCAGGCGGTCCGCCTTGTAGCGGATGAAGTAGTCGAAAATCCCGATCCATCCGAGGGTAAGGATGAGCATGCCGATCGCGTCTTCAAGGTGGAAGGTCGCGTCGAGGAGGTGGCTCCCCCCCTGCATCACGATTTCAGGGCGGAAGAAGATGATGATTGCGGCCGTGGCGATCAGGACCAGCTGATCGAACAGCCGGAACATGTGGATCAACAACTTATGGCGAAGCCTGATCATGAATTGACGAAAGTTTCAGGGCGGCCATATCACGTGAAGTCCGCTCGCTTGGACCGTGCCCCTGCTTCAATTTACCTGACTTCATGTTCCTCCGATCACCCAGCCGGGGACATGCGCTCGCGTCTTGTTAAAAACACAAGACACATCCGCCCTTCCCTTGACCAGCTCGGAGTAACCCCACTTCAAGGCGTCGCGGCTGGTATTCTCGGCATCCAGAACCAAGATCACCTTATCCATCAGGCCCGCCATGGTGAGCGTGCGGCTGGTCTGGTCGACAGCCGGCATGTCAAAGATGATATAGTCAAATTCGCTGGCCTGCAGCTCGGGCATGAGCTCATAGAGGTGATGGGGCGTGAATGTCGTCAATCCACTATCATCTCTCCGGGCCATGGCACTCGCGTAATAGAGCTTCTGCGGGCTTTTCCTGAAGTTGGAATGATTTGCCACATGCAAGGCCCCGTTGAGCGAATGCCGTGGCACTTCCCCCAGCAACGGGCTGTCTTCCGGGTGATATGAACTCAGGTCGACGAGCAAGACCTTCGCGCCCTTGATCTCCGAAAATGATTTCGCCAGTCCTGCGGCGATGGTCGAGGCGCCGGCACCTTCCGACAAGCCGGTAACAGCCACCAGCTTGGGCTTGTGGGTCACATTGTTGATTTCAAAATTGAAAACGACGCGGTCGCGGATTGCTTCCGAATAGGGCAAAATGAAGTGATTGGCCTTTCTCACGCCACATGTGAAAGAGTCCTGGTTGATAGCAGCCGGAAGCTCCGGGTTCTCGCCCTGTGCGATCCGTGGCTTTCCGGACTCATGGGAAAGCATCAGCCCTCCACGGTTTTTCGCCCGGATGTATGGAATCACCAGCAGAAGGGGCAACTGAAGGCGGGTCTGAATCTCGATGGGCCGTTTGATTCTTGGGTTGAAGAGCAGTTCGATCATGAATGCAAGGCCCACTCCAATCACCATTCCTCCGCCAGCCAGCCCGAGAATAATTTTTTGGACTTTCTTGTCATAGGTCCGGATCGGTTCGGTTGGCTGCTGGACTACCGTGATGTTCGGCATCCTCGAAGGGTCGAGCGTCTGATCGACTTTGGCGTTCTTCAAGTTCGCCTCAAGCGAGCGGTATTCGGCGTCTTCCATCTGTTTGCGGCGATCCATCTCCTCGATTTGCGCGCCGATAGCGTATTGCCGGCCGAACTGCTCGGTGATTTCCTGAAGATGGGTATCGAGCATTGCGATTTTCGCAGTGACAGACGCGAGGCGCGCCTTTTCCATGATCAGGTTCCATGCGGGATTATCGGCATTCTTCTCCAAGACCTCCGACTCTGCGGCGAGCCCAGGGTATCGAACAACCAAGTCCCGCCGCTTCCCGTCGTAGGTGCTGATTTGCCGCTGGTTGTTGGCTAGCAGCGGGTTCCCTGGCTTGAATTTGAGGTGCAGGTCCATGTCCCGCTTTTGCAAGAACCCGAGCATTTCCATAACCGTCCGGTATTCGGTAATCACCTGTGCTGGCGGCGGGTCGCTCGTGTCCTTGGAGGATTCGCCCCCCTTTGGGAGCTCGTCCCCGTTGGCGAAGGTCTTTCCGAGTGATTCGATGCCCGCCTTGCGCTCGGCGAACTCGGCCTTGGCATTCATCAAGTCTTCCTGGGTCTTGGCCCGCTGGGACAGCAGGGCGCTGGTCGCGTCCGCCAATGACAAGATTCCCGAATCAGTTCTGAGCCTGTTCAACTGCTTCTCGGTTTCTTTCAAACGCTCACGCACCTCCTCCGCCTGTTTCGCGACCAGATCAAACGCGGCGGCCGAGCGGTGAATCTCCAGGTGCTTTTCGAAATAGCGCTCGACGATTTCCCTCAGCACTTTCTTTGATAGTTCCGGATCCGGGCTTCCATACACGACGCGAAGAACGTTGCCGCTCTGTCCGAGACCTACTTGCATGTCATCAATAATACTGCCTGCCGCATGCGACAGGGTGACCTTTCCCAAAAAATCAGGGACCACGACGTCGGCGCCGATTTTCCCGGCGACCTGCAAAGCGAGATCCTTGCTCGTGAGAATTTCGATTTCCGTATTGATGACGCTATCGCCGGCGATGATATTCGGGCGTGAGGAATCCTGGAAGGTGTCCTCCGACGCTCTTTCCAGCACATAGCGGACGAGCAGCTTGGCCTCGGATTGATAGATCGGAGTCCTGGTCAAATAGACGGCGGCGGCGGCACCGAGGCCCAGCAACGAGAGCAGGACAATCATCCATTTGTGTTTGAACACCACAAACAAGACATCCTGCACTCCAAACGCCTCCGCGGAGGCCTGTGGTTGGGATTTTTGCATGGATTCGGGGGAACCGGGGGTTCAGGCGATCCCAGCAGCTAGGGAGCAGGTGACGGACTCCGTCACGGCGGCCGTGACAAAGGCGATTTGATCCTGGGTCATCTCCGGAAACATGGGCAGGGAAACCAATTCGTCCGCGCTTTGTTCGGCTACAGGGAAATCGCCTCGCCGGTATCCGAGGTGGCGATATGCCGGCTGGAGGTGGACGGGAACCGGATAATGAAGACCGCATCCGATTTCCTTCGCCCCGAGCGTGTCGATCAAGCGCCCCCTGTCACGGGCCCTCAATGCGTATAGATGAAAAACGTGATTTCTATCATTCATGACGGCCGGCAGGACAAGTCCGGGAAGGTCCGCCAGGGCACGGTTGTAGCGCAGCGCGTGGTCCCGGCGCAGCCTGTTCTCCATCTCAAGATGTCGCAGCCTGATGCGAAGCACCGCCGCTTGAATGCCATCCATCCGGCTGTTCCACCCCACCAGGGAGTGGACGTTCTTGCGAGATTGCCCGTGATTTCCGAGCATGCGGATCTGGTTCGCGAGCTCGTCATTTCCCGTGACGACGGCACCTGCCTCGCCGAACGCGCCCAGGTTTTTCCCGGGGTAGAAGCTAAAGCACCCGGCATCGCCGATCAATCCGGCTTTGCGCCCCTTATATTCCGCGCCGTGGGCCTGGGCGGCGTCTTCGATCACCCGCAAACAGTGCTTGCGAGCGAATTCAAGAATCGGATCCATGTCGGCGGGCTGGCCGAACAGATGAACCGGAATAATCGCCTTGGTGTTGCGAGTCCGCACGCTCTCGAGAGCCGCCGGATTGATCGTGTAAGTCCGCGCGTCAATATCGGCGAAAACCGGCGTGGCGCCTGCCAGGCAAATAGCCTCTACGGTGGCGGCGAAGGTAAGCGGCACGGTGATCACTTCGTCGCCGGGACCGATTCCCAGCGCCAGCAAGGTCAGCCACAAAGCCTCCGTGCCGCTACCCACGCCAATCGCGTGCCGCGTGCCGCAGTAGGCGGCGAATTCGTTTTCAAACCGCTCGACGAACGGCCCTCCGGAAAAGGCCCCGGAATCGATGATCTCCCCGATGGCCTGCATGTATTCCTCCCGCAGAGGAGCGGTGCGTGCTTTCATGTCGAGAAAGGGAACCATCATGGATTTTCCGGGTTCGGCGGCGGAATGGGGCGGGCGGGATTTCCCACGACGGTCATGCCCGCAGGGACGTCGCGGGTGACTACGCTGCCCGCACCGACCATCGCGTTTTCACCGATGACAAGTCCGCCCAGGATGGTGGCGCCGGAGCCGATCGACGCGCCATTTTTCACCAGTGTCGGCTGACATTCCCAACCTGAATCAGATAAAGGCGCGCCGTCCTCCGCCACGGCGCGGGGCCGGCGGTCGTTGGCAAACATCACGCCGTGGCCAACGAAAACGCCGTCCCCGATGGTCACCCCTTCACAAATAAAGGTGTGGCTCGAAATCTTGCACCGCGCGCCAACTTTCGCGCCTTTTTGAATTTCGACGAAGCAGCCGATCCTTGTTTCATCGCCGATCTCGCAACCATACAGGTTCACAAGGCCAAAGAGCCTGACTCCCTCACCAAGCCTGACGTCTGACGCCACCCGGAGACCCTCATGATTGCCCTCGATCATATTTTGACTTGTGACCCCGGCCTGGATCTACCACCCATGCCGCGACTGCATGAAATGTCCGTGCCACCGAGGGAATTTCATCTCATCTGGCCGGGCCGTTGGGGAACGCCGCCTGCCGTGGGTTGCCTGCGGACGGCTCAAACCTCGCGCGTTGACTGCGAGCCTTCTTCTGCTGGGAAGCCTGGCACATCTGGAGCAGCAAAGCGGACGGAGTCCTCATCATGATGCCGATGTCCAAGGCAGGCGAAGCATGATTTGCATAATACACGTCCATGAGGTTCATTTCGCGGAATGTCGTCTGGTTCTTGCCATTTACCTGCCAAATGCCAGTAAGACCGGGAAGCACCATGAACCTTGCCCTCTGTTTCGCGGAAAAAAACCGATATTCTTCGGGTAGGCAGGGCCGCGGCCCCACCAAGCTCATTTCACCCCGGAGCACATTCAGGAGTTGCGGCAACTCATCAAGACCCGCAGACCTCAGGAGGCAACCGCCGGGGATCACCCTGGAGTCACAGATAAGATCCAGTTTGATCATCGGGCTGTTGGAAGCGACCAGATTCCTTAGATAGGCTTCATGCGAACTCGTGCCGCAGTCCATCTTCATGCTGCGGAACTTATAGAGCACGAATTGCTTCCCGCCCCACCCGATCCGCACCTGGCGGAACAAGGCGGGGCCGCGGGAAACCAGACGGATCCAGAGCGCGATCACAGCCACCAAAGGCACCACAAACGGCAGGCTGAGCACGATGCAAAGGACATCCAGAACGCGCTTCCATCCAGGTATCGCCGAGGCGGTTGTCCGCTGGCTTTGCTTCCCTCCTGCGATGGTTCTGCGGCCCGCGGAAAATCCGCCTGAAGTAGCGGCAGAGCCATCCTTGTGAAACGGAGCATCAACTCCGGACAAGGAGTTCGACCGTGATGTACCAGATGTCGTTTCTATACCAGAAGTTGCTTCGAATGTAGTGGTCACTGGAACGTAGTGTTAGATCGTGAGAGGTATGCACAACCGTTGATATTAATATCTTCACAAAAATTTCAAATCACGGGTTCTGATTTGGGGGGCGGATTCGATCGTTCCGGGTGAAGACGCTACCGCCCGTGGTCGTTGAACGCTTATATCACTAAAACCAATTTTTAGAGATCCGGTCAAGAGACAAATGTTTGTTTCATGTCATTTCCAAAAAATTCCCGAGAACACTGGTTTCAACAAAAATGACACAGCGAGAAATAGCCTGCATTTGGGCGCAGGTGGCCAGGCATCGTGATAAAAATCACAGGGACCTTGGATTCGTCACAGCCGCGAAACGCGCCTCCTGAAAAATACGGAAACCCAAAGCAAGTTTCATTGTCGGCGTTAAATGAATCCTTGAAAATACCGAGATGACCTGAATTTAAGGGCTGCCAGCGACCGAATCAACAGGACCTAACTGACAAGGTCGCGCGTTGGAAGCCTCTTCCCATTCGAGCGCTGGGGCGTTGAGCCACGCTCAGAATTTGATCCCAAGGCCGATGGAGACCTGCACCTGGGACCAGTCCTCCTGGCCGTTGTTGATCACATAAAGAATCTTGGACTGGAAATCCAAGCCATCGAGAAGGAACTTCCGGTTATAGGATAGGAAAACACCCATGCTATTGTCATCTTCCAGCGTGCTCGATGCAGCCCCGACTTGCTCATAGTTCGCAAAATTCAAATCAAGCCCCAGGCCCACAGACCCCCTGAGCAGCTGACGGTTCAGGGCTGTGGATATCATCAAATTATTGATCACGTAATCCACATCCGACGGTGACGGCACGGTGACATAGCGAATGGAGCCAACCCATCCGAGCTTTTCACTGATAGCATAGCTTGCCGCCAGGCTCCCCGTCATTCCGATCGAGCCATCCCCCTCGTCGCGGGAGTTTGTCGCGTATTCCACCCCGAGCGAAGCTGCGAGCTGGATTTTTTCTCGCAGCCGGTATTGAGTCTGCACCAAGAATTCCCACGAATCGCGCGCGCCCGTATTATCCGACTTCGCAGTGGCGTAGCGGATCGCCGGACCCACTCTGAAGCGCTCCGTGGCAGACCAGTATCCGCCGATGTAGGCCGTGTAGATTTCCGAGCCTTCGATCGAATCGTTATCATAATCCAACATGGCGGCCGTCAAGCTCGCGGAAAGAGACGTCCTCGGAGCAATCTGGTAGGAGCCATCAATGCCGGCGCTGAAGAGCGATTCGTTGACGAATTCTCCGATGATCTGGTCTGTTCCCGAATTCTGATCATAATTCACATGTGCCGAAACCACCGTTTTCGCGCCTGCGATTCTCATCGAGACCGCGCCGGAGTGGTCCGCTCCGTTGTATTCCGGGTTTTCCATATAGGTTCGAATGACCGGGCGATAACTTGCCTGGATGGAAAAGTCACCCCCCCCTTCGGGATCGGTCCCATAGTTGATCCACGGTGCGAAGTTGATGCCGACCTCGCTCTCGGGGTCGTCTTCCGTGAGAAAGAAGTTCGAATCGTAAATGGAATCCACCCCCAGCCCGTAGGAGAAGCCGCCCTTGAAGCCCGGTCCCGTCGTTGACTCGAAGATTTCTCCGATGGGTGAAATCGCATCAATCCCCACAGTTTCCGAGTCCGCCATCCGGCTGGCGAAGCTCGCGGCCCGCACCGGATCCCATGCTGGAACGCACACGGCGACAGTGGCGATCACCCACGCGCTCGCTGCCTTGTTACTGGGAATTCGGGGGGGATTGGACATGGGTGTCTTTTCGATAAAGCAACGTTATCGTTAAAACATCGCCCTTGAAGTGTCAACATCATTCAACCTCTAACCTGGCGACGGACCTGGACGTCCGCCATCGAGCGTCCTGACTGTCCCAGTCGGCAGCAGAGCCTCCGGAGCCGGCTGAGGCCGCTGCAACCCATCGCGCCCGCCAGTTTAGCGGACGACCCGCGCGCCGCCGCCGCCGATTTGCTTTTCGACTTCCTTGCGGGTGACCATCGAGGTGTCGCCGGGCGTGGTCGAGGCCAGCGCGCCGTGGGCGGCTCCGTATTCGACGGCTTTCTGTGCGTCGTTGAACTCGAGGAATCCGAACTGCAGGCCGCTTGCAAAGCTATCGCCGCCGCCGACGCGGTCCATGATTTCCAAGCCGGGGTATTTGCGGCTTTCGTGGAATTTCCCGTCGTGCCAGAGGATCGCGGACCAGTCGTTGACGGTCGCGGAAATGACGCCGCGCAGGGTGGTGGCGGCGACCTTGAAGTTCGGGAAGGTCTTCACCGCGGTTTCGATCATCGCCTTGAAGGCATTCAGCTCGATGGCGGAAATGTTGTGGTCCACGCCCTCGACCTCGAAGCCGAGAGAGGCGGTGAAATCCTCCTCGTTGCCGATCATGACATCGACGTATTTTGCGATCTCGCGGTTCACTTCCTGCGCTTTCGCCAGGCCGCCGATGGTTTTCCAGAGCGACGGACGGTAGTTGAGATCGTAGGAAACGACGGTGCCGTGTTTGTTAGCGGCCTTCACGGCTTCCACGGTGAGCGCGGCGGTGGATTCCGAGAGCGCGGCGTAGATGCCGCCGGTGTGGAACCAGCGCACGCCGAGTTTGCCGAAGATGTGGTCCCAATCGACGTCGCCCGGCTTGAGCTGGGAGGCGGCGGTGTTGCCGCGGTCGGGATTCCCAACCGCGCCGCGGATGCCGAAGCCGCGCTCGGTGAAATTGAGGCCGTTGCGCACCTTGCGGCCGATGCCGTCGTCCTCGCGCCATTGGATGAAATCCGTGGCCACGCCGCCCTGCATGATGAAGTCCTCGATCAGGTGGCCGATTTCGTTATCGACGAAAGCGGTGACCACCGCGGTCTTGTAACCGAAGCATTTCCGCAGGCCGCGCGAGGTGTTGTATTCGCCGCCGCCTTCCCAAGCCTGGAAATGGCGGGCGGTGCGGATGCGGCCTTCGCCGGGATCGAGACGGAGCATGACTTCGCCCATCGACAGTTGATCGAAGGCGCATTCGGATTTCGGTTTGATCGTAAGTGACATGGTTTTCTTCGTGGGTGGCGGGGGGATTCAAAGGTCCGTTTCCCTTGGTGTAAAGCGCTCAGGATTTCCGGCCTTCGTCGTATTCGAAATACTCGAGCATCGTCTCGATTTCGTCGCGCCCTTCGAGGCCGCTCTCCTGTTTCCGGCGGGCCAGGATTGCGCTGACGGCGTCTTTCCAGCCGACTTTTTTCAGGTAGTTGTTCCAGATGAAAATGTCGCCCTCGTTGAGCTCGCGGCCGGTTTCGAAACACCATTTCAGGATCTCCTCGTCGCTGCCGCCTTGCAGCACGCGCGCCGCGAGGTCCGCGTAGTTCACCCGCAGGAAATCCGCGCAGCGGCCGTCGAAGCCCGATCCGAGATTGTCACAAAAATCCTCCCGCAGCGTGCCCGCCGCGTTTTGCCGGATCTTGTCCAGCATCCGGGCGAAATAAATCATGCCGAGGGTTTCCTGATAGGCGGAGAGCGGTGCGGTTTTCATAAATCCGCCGCCGTGGTATCCGCTGCGGGCGGACAAAGCAAGCTCACCGCGCGCCGTCGGTGGCGAGCATGCGGGCCAGCGGAGCGGGCGAGAGCTCGTCGGTCCCGGCATTCCGCAGGCCCGCGATCGTCGCCGCCGGATCGAGCCGGTTGAGCGGAAACATCGCGTAACCCGCGCCGATGTCCACGCCGTCGCTGGTCCGCATTTCGAAATGCAGGTGTGCCGGATAGTAACCGTTCGCCGTGCCCACGGCGCCCACTTTCCCGCCGCGCGGGACGAGCGCGCCGGGCGCGACATCGATGCGGTGCAAGTGCGCGTACATCGAATGCAACGGCCGCCCGTCCGCCGCGGTGTGCGCGATGACGACCATCTTCCCCCATCCCGGCGATGGCTCTCCGGCGTAAACGACCCGCCCGTCCGCCGTGCAGAACACCGCGTCTCCCAGATCGGTGTTCATCCCGCCGATGCCGTTGAGGTCGTCGCCGGTGTGATGGCCGCCGCGCTTGACGTTCATTTCCCAGAACTTCTGCGCGTTGTAAACCAGCCCGCCATGATTCGATCCCAGCGGTGGATCAAACCGCAGCGCCCGCGGAATCTCCGCCGCCTGCCAGGCGGATAGAAAATGGAAGCGGTGGTCCGGCTCGCCGTTCGCGGGCATCGCCAGCGGCGAATCCGCATCGATCTCCGACGGCGGGAGTTTCAGATAGAATCCCACGGCCCCCACCACTGCGGCGAGCACGAGGAGGATCAAAAGTTTCGACGGCCGCACCTGCATCGCGCGGATACTGTGAATCCTCCGGGAAACATTCAAGGGGCATTCAGCGGCCGGACTTGAGGAAATGCGCGACGCGTTGCGCGGGCCAATCTCCGGCTTCCCACGGCACGCGGTGGCCGGAGCCGGGCGCGACGGCGAGCGTGGCGCGCGGGATTTGCGCGACCGCGCGTTCTGCCAGAGCGAGGAATTTCGGGTCGTTTTCCCCGGCGATCCACAGCACCGGGACGGTGATTTCAGGAAGCCGCTCCCACAGCGTCTGCTGCGCACCGAGCGACCAATCGACGAAGCTGCGGGCGATCTCGCGGCGGCGCATGACGAGGCTGCCGGAGGCTTGCGGGTCGCGCGGCGGAGTGTCGCCGAGGACGGGCTGGGCGTTCCAGCTATCGAAAAATTTCTGCCAGTTTCCGGCCAGCGCCTGGGTCGCCCACTCGGTGTCGCCGGCTCGTCTGGCAGCTCGTTCCTGCTCGGATTCCAGCCCCGGGTGGGCGGAAATGATGACGGCAGCCTGCCATGGATGGTCTTTTTCCAACAGAGCGTGCAAGGCCAGGCGGCCGCCCATCGAGTAGCCTAGCAGGGCGCGGCCGTTGCCCCGGAAAACCTCGCCGCCGGCCTCGGCGTTGAGGGCTTTGGCAAAGTCGGTGAGTGGCAGCGGGCAGCATTCGAGAAAGCGCCACAAGTCCACCGCCCGCGAGCCGATCGCGGCGGCTGCCAGGTTTTTCGCGAAGCCGCGCCAGTCCGCCGCCATGCCGACGGCGCCGTGCAGGCACCAGCATTCCATCGGCCCGGCCTCGCGGCGTTCGTCGGCTTGTTTGGAATACTGGATCACGGTTTGGGCGCGGACGCCGCGCGGACGGCGTCACGGATTTGTTGCTGGAGTTCAGGCGATCCAATGGCTCCGAACATCAGGGCGACCACTGCGGCGACGGCCAGCAGGGCGATGGCGATCATCAGCCAGTAAACGATGGCGAGGAAGATTCCGGTGCCGTCGAGTTTCTTGTGATAGGCGTAGCCGGCGGGGCAGGCGAAGCAGCGGTAACCGACCCAGAAATTCAGGATCGGCACGAGATTCCCCAGATACCACCAGCGGCTCATGCCCAGGTTCACAAGACGCTGGAGGCCGAAATAGAGGCCCACGATGAACGGGATGAAGTTCGCTCCGATCGCCGCGAATTTCATGATCTCCGGACCGAACTCTGAAGTTAGAAAGGGAGTTGCGGCGGCCAATCCAAAGGCCCAAACGAAAGGGAAGATCAAGGTGGCGATGAGAAAGCTCCGCCGCCGCGCGCCGGGCCAGCCGCCTTCCTTGGCCATGAAGTTCTCGGGCGATTCCTGTTGCGGCGGCGAGTAGGGATCGGCTGCGGGAGCGAGGCTTTCCGGAGGTTCGAGAGGCGCGCGGCGTTCGAACAATCCTTCGATTTCGCCCGCCGGTTTCCACTCAGCCATGCCGTGCGTCCAGACCATGTCGAGGCGCGGGTTGAGGGCGGCTTCGGAGGCTTTGACTCGGAGCTCGGCAAAGGTGACCGGCCCGATTCGTTCTCCTTCGCGTGAGTAAAACCAAGCGTCCTGCGGCGTGTCGTTCATGAAAGTGAAATATCGGAATCCGCAAAACCTGTCAAACGCCCGCTCGCCCGCGGTTTTACACACGGCGGGACTTGTCAAAGCGCGTGGCGTGGCGAAACTCGCGGCGTCCGCCCGGCGGACGCCAAAAACGATCATGCACTTTCTGGGGATTGAAATCGGTCACGGCGGCACCCGCGCCGTGGTCTTGGATCTGGAATCCGCGGTGATCCGTGCCGAGGCGTGGGTCCCGCATGCTTGGATCGAAGGCCTGCCGGCTGGCTACCGCGAGCAAGACCCGGCGCAATGGATCGACGCGGTGGACCGCGCGGTGCGGCAGTGTCTGGCCGCGCTCGACGGCCAGAAAGAGCGAGTCGCGGCCATCGGAATCGCGGGTCCGCAGCGCGGGTTGGTGCTGCTGGACGAGGCGAACCGGATCATCCGCCCGACGAAACTGGCGGGCGATGTTTCCGTGAAGCGGCAGGCCGACGAAATCGCGCGCGCGTTCGGCGGCGCGCCCGGACTGATAGAAATCGCGGGACAAGCGCCGGGCGTGGAATCGGCCGCGGCGGAGTGCCTGTGGTTGAAGCAGCACGAGCCCTATCATTTTCAACGGGCGGCGAGCTTGCTCACGGTGCAGGATTTCATCGCCTACTGGCTCACCGGCGAGCGGGCGACCGAGGCGGGCAGCGCTTCGGGCACGGGCCTGCTCGACATCCGCACGCGCAAGTGGTCGGCGGAGCTGTTGGATTTCATCGACCCGCAGCTCGCCTCGCTGCTGCCGCCCGTCGGCGCGTCGGACCAACCGCGCGGTTTGCTGCGGCCCGCGCTGGCCCGCGAGTGGGGAATATCCGCGATAGTGCAGGTGGGGGCTGGCAGCGCTTCGCCGCTGTTAGCCGCGCTGGCCGCCGGCTGTGTCACGAATGGCACGGTGGCGGTCGAGCTCGGATCGGCGGGCGTGATCGTCGGGGTGGGAGACTCGCCGGTGATCGATTACCGCGGCGAAATCACGCCGCTGTGCAACGCGACCGGCAGCTGGCTCGGACTCGGCACGACGACCAACACGGCGGTGGCGCCGGAAGTCCTGCGGCGTCATTACGGATGGAGCGCGGAGCAATTTGAAGCGATGGTGGCAAGCGTCTCGCCGGGTGCGGACGGTCTGCTGTTGCTGCCGTATTTCACGGGCGAATCCATCCCGCGGCTGCCGGATGGCACGGGCGTGCTGCACGGGATCACGCCGGGGAATTTCACGCCCGCCCACATGGCGCGGGCCGCGGCGGAGGGCGTGGCGCTCGGCCTCGGCTACGCGATGAGCCGCTTGCGCGACCTCGGTTTCGATCCGCCGGAAATCCGCCTGCTAGGTCCTGGCGTATTGAGTCCGGTGACGCGGCAGCTGCTGGCGGATGTTTTCGGCGCGCCGGTGGTGCCCGTTTCCAGTCGCCAGGGAGCCGCGGTGGGCGCCGCGATGCAGGCGGCGGTCGCATTTTTCCATCAGAGCGGCGAGTCGCTCGGCTTTGAGGAAATCGCCAGCTATCTGGTCGCCGGCGATTCGGAATCGCGCTGCGACCCGGACCCGCAGGCGCACGAGATGTATCAGGAACTGATGTCGCGCCAGCAATACCTCGTGGACACTCTTCACCCGGCCGGATTCCTTTAACTAACTGATGAGCAAGGCCAAAAGCACCGAGATCCGTGGAAGCCGCAGGGCGGAAATCCTTGGTTCCGTCACGGGCTGGTTCATGCGCTGCTGGGCCAAGACCCTCCGCTACGAAGTCCATGACCGCTGCGGCGTCACCACTCCGGAAGATCCGCTCGGCCCGGTCATCTTCGCGCTCTGGCACAACCGGATTTTCACCATCCCGCCGATCTGGTGGCGGACCGGCGGAAACGTCCGGAAAGCGGTCGTCCTAACCAGCGCGAGCAAGGACGGGGCGCTCCTGGCTCGGGCGATGGCCGTGTTCGGCATCGGCGCGGTGCGCGGCTCGTCCTCGCGGCGGGCGGTGGCGGCCTTGATCGGCATGAAGCGCGCGCTCAAGGATGGGCTCGACGTCTGCATCACCCCCGACGGCCCGCGCGGCCCGCGTTATGGATTCCATCCCGGCGTCATCAAACTCGCGGAATCCTCCGGCGCGCCGATCGTGCCGATCCATGCGGTGTATTCCTCCGCCTGGCGCTTGAAAACCTGGGACCGCCTGGTCATTCCCAAGCCGTTCAGCCGCGTCACCGTCATTTTCGACGAGATGCTTGTCGTCCCGCCCAAGCTTGATGAAGCTGCCTTCGAAACTTACCGCGAGCGGGTTCAGGCGATCCTCCTCGCGGGCACCGATGACGCCTGAAAAATTTCTCCCAATGAACTCCCCGCAAATCCTCGATGGAAAATCCGTAGCCGCCGCCGTGCTCGACGAGTGCCGCGCGGAAACCGCAGAATTGTTAGCCAAAGGCATCCAGCCCGGCCTCGCCGTGGTGCTCGTCGGCAGCGATCCCGCCTCGCAAGTCTATGTCGGCTCGAAAACCCGCACCTGCGCCGAACTCGGATTCCACTCGCTCAAAATCGAACTCCCCGCGGAAACCACGCAGGAGCAACTGCTCCAAGTCGTCCGCGATCTCAACGCCGATCCCGCCATCCACGGCATCCTCGTGCAATCCCCGCCGCCCAAGCACATCGACGAGGAAGCCGTCATCCGCGAGATCGACCCGCGCAAGGACGTCGATGGCTTCCACCCGGAGAACGTCGCCAAGCTCGTGCTCGAAGACCCGAGCGGCTTCGTCCCCTGCACCCCCGCCGGCTGCATGAAACTGCTCGAAGTTTCCGGCATCAACACCCACGGAGCCGAAGCCGTTGTCATCGGCCGCAGCATGATCGTCGGCAAGCCGATGGCGCTGCTGCTAGTCTCGAAGATTTCCAACGCCACAGTCACCATCGCCCACTCGCGCTCCAAGGACCTGCCCGGCATCTGCCGCCGCGCGGACATCCTCGTCGCCGCCGTCGGCCGTCCGGAAATGGTCAAGGCCGACTGGGTGAAGCCCGGCGCCGTCGTCATCGACGTCGGCATCAACCGCGTCCCGGACGCCACGAAAAAATCCGGCTACCGCCTCACCGGTGACGTCGCCTATCAGGAAGTCGCCCCGCTCTGCTCCGCCATCACCCCCGTTCCCGGCGGCGTCGGCCCGATGACCATCGCGATGCTGATGAAAAACACCCTGCAAGCCGCGCGGCAGCTCGGGCGCTCTGAGGAGGAGGCGGCTAGACGCTTGGACGGAGACGAACGCAGTCAAACCACGTGGTAGAACACCGGCTTTCCGGCCGATTTCCTTCACTCGGCCACCCAACGCGACTTTCTCAGGTGGATGAACCACCCGGGCGGGGGAAAAATGGCAAGAAAAGACTATGACTAAAGACCTAAACCTTTTTTTACCATACCTCAAACCCGACTCTCAACTCCACACTCGACGCCTTCCTCTTTTTCGCTGAGTTTCCCCCATGCCCCGCCTTGCCCGCATTCTCCTCTGGCTCGTTGTTTCGCTTCTCGGAGCCACCGCCGTCGCCATCGCTGCCTTCCAACGCAACGAACCCGTCAACGCCCTTTGGTTAGTCGTCGCCGGGGTCTGCACGTTTGCCGTCGCCTATCGGTTTTACTCCGCCTGGCTGGTTGCCAAGGTCCTCACCATCGACGACCTCCGCGCCCCCGCCGCTGTCACTTGCAGCGATGGCAAGGACTTCGTTCCCACGCCCAAGTGGGTCGTCTTCGGCCACCACTTCGCCGCCATCGCCGGACCCGGCCCGCTTGTGGGTCCCGTGCTCGCCGCGCAATTCGGCTACCTCCCCGGCACGCTCTGGCTGCTGGTCGGGGCCACCCTCGGCGGCGGCGTGCACGATGCCGTCATCCTCTTCGCCTCGATGCGCCGCAATGGGAAATCGCTCGGGCAAATGCTCAAAGAAGAGCTCAACCCGGTGATCGGTCTCATCGCGATGATCAGTTTGTTGGCGATCATGACCATCCTGCTCGCCGTGCTCGGACTCGTCGTGGTGAAAGCCCTGGCGGAAAGCCCGTGGGGGCTGTTCACCATCGCCGCCACCATTCCGCTGGCCTTCGTCATGGGCGTCATGATCAAGAGTGGGAAATTCAGCGTCACCGCCGCCTCGGTTTTCGGCGTCGTCGGATTATTCGCGGCGGTGGTCGGCGGGAAATATCTATCACCCGAGTGGACCGCAGCACTCACCCTCAAGTCCACCGAACTCGCCTGGGCCATCATGATCTACGGCTTCGCCGCCAGTGTGCTGCCGGTGTGGATGCTGCTCGCCCCGCGCGACTACCTCAGCACCTTCATGAAGCTCGGCACCGTCGCCGTGTTGGGGGTGTTCATCGTCATCCTCGCCCCGCCGCTGCACATGCCCGCCATCACGCCGTTTGTCAGCGGCGGCGGCTTCGTCGTTCCCGGCCCTGTGTTTCCCTTCGTCTGCATCACCATCGCCTGCGGGGCCATCAGCGGTTTCCACTCGCTCATCGCTTCCGGCACCACGCCCAAGCTGCTCGCCCGCGAGAAGGACATCCGCCTCATCGGCTACGGCTCGATGGTGGTGGAAATGTTAGTCGCGCTGATGGCCATCATCGCCGCCTGCGCGCTCCAGCCCGGCGAGTATTTCGCCATCAACTCGCCCATCGATCCCAACGACGCCGCCGCCGTCACCGCGCAGATCGCGAAGATCAATTCCTACGGCCCCGAATACGCCGTCACCGAGGCCCACATGCGGCAGCTCGCCAGCGACCTCGGCGAGCCGCACATGATCGGCAAGGTGGGCGGCGCGCCGACTTTCGCCGTCGGCATGGCGCAGATGTTCGCCAAGGTCATCCCCGGGAAAACCGCGCTCTCGCTGTGGTATCACTTCGCCATCATGTTCGAGGCGCTTTTCATCCTGACCACGCTCGACGCCGGCACCCGCGTCGGCCGCTTCATCCTCCAGGACCTGTTGGGAAACATTTCCCCCCGACTCGGCAACACCCAGTCCTGGCTCGGCAACATCCTCGCCACCGGCCTGCTCGTCTCGGCGTGGGGCTTCCTCCTCTATCAGGGAGCGCTCGATCCCGCCGGCATCGCTAAATCCCTGTGGCCCATTTTCGGCATTTCCAACCAGCTGCTCGCCGTCATCGCCTTCTGCCTCGGCACCGTGGTCCTCATCAAGATGGGCAAGGCCCGCTACTGCTGGGTCACCGCCGTGCCGATGGTTTTCCTCACCGCCGTCACTTTCACCGCCGGCTATCTGAAACTTTTCTCCGCCAACGCCGCCGGTTTCCTGCCCGCCATCCGCACGCTGGAAACCCAGATCGCCGCCGGACTGTCCGGCAAGGCCCTCAAAGCCGCCGAGACCTCGCTCTTCAACGCCCGCATCGACGTGGTCATCACCATTGCCTTCCTGTTCTTCGTCACCCTCATCGTCCTCGGCACCGCCCGCGAGTGCTGGCTGCTGCTCACCCGGCGGAAATCCAGCGTCCTCCGCGAAAGCGAATACATCCCCCACGCCGAGCAAGCGTAGCGGCGATCACCGGTCGCCGAGTCCGGGTCTGCCGCACTCCCGGCGCGCTCGGCCAACCCGTTTTCCTCTCAACTCTCTGGAACGTCTTACCCATTTCCGGGCCGCCGTCTCGCATCATTCCACCGGATTTAAAGCCAGGTTTAGCTAAACTTGTTTCGGTAGTTTAAACCCGAAAACCGAAGTTGGATAAGGCATCGTTTGGCTACAGGCCATGTGGTAGAAGGGTTGTGTCGAATAACCGCACTCAAAAACGACCTGCAAGGCGACGGCTTCTGCATGCAG
>NZ_JBIKBQ010000032.1:0-32670 GCF_058122085.1 Luteolibacter sp.
CCGGAAGAATGAGGAATCCAATTCGATCAACTGGCAGTTCACCAACGAAAAAGCCCGCATCAAACTCAAATCACTCTATCCAACAATTTGAATTTTACGAGACACTAGGGAGATGCCAGGTGCGCAGTAGTAAGCCAGGTCCGCCGGCAGGGCGGCCTGGCTCCATGAGAAGCGGTCGAGCCAATGGCGGGCGGCGAGGACGTCCGGGGAGTAGGGAGGCGCCCCGGCGAAGAGGAGGCAGCGCAGGCCGTCGGCGGTGGCGGCGGCGTAGGAGGTGAAGCGGGGCTTGCCCTGTTGGTCGGTGCCTGCGCGGCCTGCCTTGTTGCGCGTGGGATCGAGCGGCATTTGGAAGAAACCGCCGTCGTCGAAGGCTGGATTTCCGGTGCCGTGATTCTGACAGCTCCGGACGAAGGGGAGTGCGCGGACCATGGCGTCAAGATGGCCACCGGCGGCGCGGAGTCCGTCGATGGCGATGGCGGAGAGGTTGGTCTGCTGCATGGGAGCGGGGGATGCGGACGCCGCGACGGGAACCGGTGAGTAGCTCCAAGCGCCGCTTGGAGTCTGCAAGCTGAGCAGTCGTTTCACCGCCACCGGTTGCAGCGGAGCCAGAGCGGCGATGCGGGCGGCGGATTCCAACACGGCGGAAGCGATGTGGACGGGAAATGCATCGAACAGATCATCGCTGCCGCGGGCGAGGAGCCAGGAGACGGCTTTCCTTTTCGCGGCCGCGAGCGCGGGGTCATCGAAGCGGGCGAGGCTGCGAAGGACATGCGGAGTGAGCGCCCGCCCATCGCGGAAGGCTCCGTAGGTTTCCGCGCGCCACGGCCGTCGTCCGACTGGTGGCGGAGGAGGAATTGGAGCGCGAGGTCCGGGGAAGGTGACGCCGCCGAAACCTGCCGCGCGCCGAGTGGCGCGAGCAGCAGGAGACGGAGGAAATCGGCCCGCTTCACTTGTCGGTTGTTGCGGGTTTGGCGGCGACGGGTCCAACGGGCTGGATCGGGGCGCGGTCGCTCATCAGGACCATGAGGGCGGAGGCGATGGCGGAGGATTGGCGAATGTGATTGGCGAATGTGATTGGCGAATGTGATTGGCGAATGTGATTGGCGAATGTGATTGGCGAATGTGATTGGCGAATGTGATTGGCGAATGTGATTGGCGATTTTTGAATGGGGAGAGGAAGAGCCTCCGGCGGGGGAAGTGAAGAGGGCTCGCCCTGCCGGTTTCGGCTCGGGGCGGGAAATGTAATAACCGGAATTTCGAAACCGTAGTTGGAATCCTCGAAACCCACGCCGCTGGTGTTCTTCATTCATGGAGGAGGGTGGAAAGACAACGATAAGAACAAGGTGACCGGTGTGAAGGAATACCTCGCCGCCGGTGTTCCTCTATTACTCGGTCGTGCCGGAGATCGGGAAGAACCAGAAGGATCCGACCCACACCTCGACTTCGGCCTCAAGCTTCAGGAGAAGCTCAAGACGATTCCTGTCGAATGCCACCTGATGTATCCCGGTGCCACCGGCGTGCCCTATCCGGATCCGATCCGGTTCCTGATTGCGAAGCTCAAGGCGGAGAAACCCTGATTGGACTGAATGGGGGCATGGCTCCGGGATTGCCCTGTGGGATGCGAGAGGGGGAATCATCAATCGGGAATTCCTCTATCGGGGATGCGGTTTCCCTCAGGTGGACGCGTGCAGGGCGATGCCGAGCGCGAGGGTGGGAATCCGTTTCATGGCGGGTGGAAATGGGAGGCCGCGCCTGAGGCGGGGGCGTGCGCCTTGGCGGTTTCCATCCAACTTGCCAGCCGAGGGCTTGCGCAAGGTGTTTTTCGGCGGCGGGTCAGGGGAGGCTTGAAGTTTCGAGAAAAATGATGGATCACCGGGCCGTGCGACGTATGCACATTCACTCCCAATCGCCATGGCTAACGAAAAAATCTTCCAGATCTCCCGCCGCTCGTTCCTCCGGAAATGTTCCGCCACCGCCGCCGCCACGAGCCTGCCGCTCTGGTTTGTCGAACGCGAACTGGCCCGTGCCGAGCAGCCTGCCGCCAAAACCCTGTCGCCCAACGCCCGTCCGACCATCGCGCTGATCGGTTGCGGAGGCCAGGGCAGCGGCGATGCCAGGGACGCGATGCGCTTTGGCGACGTGGTGGCGGTGTGTGATGTGGATACAAGCCACACCGACCGTGCCGTGGCGCGGTTCACCAAGGATGGCAAGAAGCCGGACACCTTCAGCGACTTCCGCAAATTGCTGGAGCGCAAGGACATCGACTGCATCATCAACGGCACCCCGGACCACTGGCACAGCCTGATCAACATCGCCGCGGCCAAGGCCAAAAAGGACATCTACTCGGAGAAACCGCTCACTCTAACCATCGACGAGGGCCGCCACGTGGTCAAAGCCGTGCGCGACAACAAGGTGGTCCTGCAGACCGGCACCCAGCAGCGCAGCAGCCAACGCTTCCGGATGGCCTGCGAACTGGTCCGCAACGGCCGCATCGGCAAGCTCAAGGAGGTCACCGTCTGGCTGCCCGCCGGCCTGCGGCAGGGCCCGTTCGCCAGCGCTCCCGTCCCGGCCGGGCTGGACTGGGATTTCTGGCAGGGCCAGGCGGGAGCCGTGGATTACGTGCCGGAACGTTGTCACGTCTGGTTCCGCTACTGGTATGAATATTCAGGCGGCACCATGACCGACTGGGGCGCGCACCACATGGACATCGGCTATTGGGCCATCGGCCTGCCGGCACCCACCCGGATCGAAAGCAAGGCCTTGACCACGCCGATTCCGGGCGGCTACACGACTATCAGCGATTATGAAGTGAAGTTCACCTATTCTAACGGGATTGTGTTCAACGTCCGCTCCACCCCGGACGACAGCCCGTTCGGAGCCGCCGTCAACAAGGACGGACAGCGCAACGGCATCCGCTTCGAGGGCAGCGACGGCTGGATCTGGGTGAGCCGCGAGGATCTCAAGGCGAGCGACCGCGAGCTGCTCTCCAAACCTCTGGCCGATGATGCCGAGCACCTCTACTTCAGCAACGATCACAAGGGGAACTTCTTCGAGTGCATGAACACCCGCAAGGACCCGATCTGCGCTGTGGAAATCGGCCACCGCTCGGCCTCGGTCTGCCATCTGGGAGCGATCTCGCTGCGCACCGGGAAAAGCTTGGAATGGGATCCGGAGAAGGAAGTCTTCACCGGCGAGCACGCGGCGGAGGCGAATCCCTATATCGCTCGCGAGATGCGCAAGCCCTACGACTACGATTTCGTCGCCTGATTCCGTTGCAAAACAAACTCCCGCCATAGCCATGTTTGTCAGCATATTCAACGATGTCATCGGCCCCGTCATGCGCGGGCCATCGAGTTCCCATTGTGCCGCCGCGCTGCGGATCGGCCGAATGGCGCTAGACCTGATGGACGGGAGTTTCAAGCAGGTTCTGGTGGAGTTCGACCGCAACGGCTCACTGCCCACCACACACGACACCCAGGGCTCGGACATGGGGCTTTTCGGCGGTTTGATGGGCTGGGACGCGGCCGATCCGCGGCTGCCCGGCTCGCCGCAGGCCTTGCGCGATTCCGGCGTGAGCATCGCCATCGAGACGGTGGATGCCGGCGATCCTCATCCTAACACCTATCGGCTGACGCTTCACAGCGCGAAGGAAACCCACACCGTCCATGCCATTTCGACCGGTGGCGGGATGATTGAAGTCATCGAGCTCGATGGCTTCGGAGTTTCGATGTTCGGCGATTGTTTCGAGACGCTGTTATGGGTTCGGGGAAATGCGGACGAGGTGGTCGCGGCATTGGAAGCTTCTCTCCCGGATGCCGAGGTAATAGCTCACGACGCCGGTGGCAGGCATTTGGTCGAGGTCAAGGCTCCGCAATTCGTGAGTGACGGGATCATCGACGGTTTGAACGGCATTGAACGCGTCAAGCGGTTGGGCCCGGTGCTGCCGGTCCTGTCCCGCACGGACACCCAGGTGCCCTTCGGAACCTGTGAGGAGATGCTGGAACATGACGCCGGGCGGGACACCCCCTTGTGGCGGCTTGCGGTGCAATACGAAATGGCGCGCGGCGGCCTGAGCGAGGCGGAAGTCATCGCGAAGATGGTGGAGATCGTGCGCATCGTGCGGACCTCCATCGCGGAAGGCATCGCCGGCACGCACTACGAAGACCGCGTGCTCGGCCACCAGTGCGGCCGTTTTGATGAAATGATGCGCAGCGGCAGCCTGTTGGACGGCGGCGCGCTCAACCGGATCATTGTTTACGTCACCTCGTTGATGGAGGTGAAGAGCTCGATGGGCGTGATCGTCGCCGCGCCTACGGCCGGTGCCTGCGCGGCCTTGCCGGGCGCGGTGATCGCGATGGCGGAAAGCATGAATCTCGACGAGGAGGCGATGGCGAAGGCCCTGCTCGCCAGCGGACTGATCGGCGTTTTCATCGCCACCCGCTGGACCTTCGCCGCGGAGGTGGGCGGCTGTCAGGCCGAGGGTGGCTCCGCCGCCAGCATGGCCGCCGCGGCGCTGGTCACTCTGGCCGGCGGAACCCTTGCCCAATCGGTCGCCGCCGCTTCGATGGCCATGCAAAGCATGATCGGCCTGATCTGCGACCCGATCGCCAACCGCGTGGAGGCACCCTGCCTCGGCAAGAACGTGATGGCCGCCGCCAACGCCCTTTGCTGCGCGAACATGGCGCTCGCCGGTTACGACCAAGTCATCCCTCTCGACGAAGTGATAGAAACCGCGAAGCAGGTCGCCAAGCAGATGCCGCGGGAAGTCCGCTGCACCAATCTCGGCGGACTGTCCATCACCCCCACGGCGATCGCGCTGGAAGAGAAGCTCGCCGCCAAGCGCGCGGCTTCCTGTGGCAGCGGGTGCGGATGCGGCTGAGGTTCCGGCTGACTTGAAACAAAGCCGGTTTTTGGAACGGCGATCAAGTTGACGCGTCGGGGAGCGCGACTTACGCTGCGGCCTCTTCCATGAAAAAACGCAGTTTTCTCACCACTCTCCGCCCCGGCGGCATTCTCCGCTGGTCCACCGCCTGTATCCTTGCGGGCACTCTCAGCAGTTGCGACCGCGGGGTGAGCCATGTCATGAGCGAGGAGGATGCGGATGTCGCCGAAACGCAGTCGCAGATCGAGAAGCTGGACACGGAAAAGTCCAAGCTCGTCAACGGCGAGGTCTCGCACAATTTCCACATCCCGCGCGTCGGCTACTACCATGCGGGCGCGCAGAATTTCTACGAGCATCCCTACGGGTTTTCCAAAGACGGCCGCTATTTCATCAACGGTGCCTGGCAGGACGAAAATGTTCCGGAATACGTGACCGCAAGCCGGCCGACTCCGGACGCCTTGAAGCGGGTCGAGGCGGCCTTGGAGGAGGAGCAGAAAACCGCTTCCAATCCGTCGGGCGGACAACATCACCACGGCGGCGGCGGCTTCGGCATGGGCAACGCGTTGATGATGTATTGGCTGCTAGCCGGCAACCGCGGCATGTTCTCGCCCGGCAATGGATTCCGCCAGGCCGGCGGGCAGGTGGGAAACTGGCAGCGCGGCGTGGAAGACCAGCGCGGCGCGGTGAGCCGCTACGCCGCCGCCAATCCCGGCTATCAGCGGATGGTCGAGCAGAGCCGCGCCACCGGAGTCCCGATCAAGGCCGGCCAATCGGTGCGCGGCGGTTTCGGCTCGTCCTCGTCACGCAGCAGCGGCCGTTCATCCTTCGGGAGCTGATTTCCAACCGATGAAATCCAGCATCCGTCTTGAGACAAACGCCCCGCGCGCCGATTGGAAAGAGCGCGTCGAAGAGTCCGGCCTGATCTGGCACGGCGCGGGCGGCGAGTCGTATTGGACCGAGGACGAGCATCTCGTGCTCACCTTGAAAGCGGCGGAAACGCTGGAGGACGCCGCCAGCGAGTTGCACGCGCTTTGCTTGGAAGTCTGCGAGCAAATCGTCAAGCGCGGTTGGTGGGATCGCCTCGCCATTCCGGACGCGGTTGCAGGGCTGGTGCAGACCTCGTGGATGGCGTCGGATTTCTCTCTCTACGGCCGCTTCGACCTCGCCTGGGACGGCACGGGCCAGCCGAAACTCCTCGAATACAACGCCGACACGCCGACCTCGCTGCTGGAAGCGGCGGTCATCCAGTGGCAGTGGCTGGAAGCGGTTTTCCCGGAAAGCGACCAGCTCAATTCGATCCACGAGGCGCTCGTCGCGCGCTGGAAATCGATCCCGGAAGCGAAGGTGCATTTCGCCTGCGCGTGGGAGAACCTCGAGGACCGCCAGACCATCGCCTACCTCGCGGAGACGGCCGAGCAGGCGGGGAAATCCGTCGGGCTGATGGACATGTCGGAGATCGGGTTTGCCGAAGGCGGCTATTTCACCGGCCCCGACGAGCAACCCGTCGAGAAGCTCTTCAAACTCTATCCGTGGGAGTGGATGGTCGAGGAGCCGTTCTTCGCGGAGATCGGCCAGGAGCGGTCCCGTTTCATCGAGCCCGCGTGGAAGATGATGCTGTCGAACAAAGGCCTGCTGCCGATTTTATGGGAGCTCAATCCCGGCCACCCGCTGCTGCTGCCGGCCTATCTGTCGCGGGAAGCGCTTTGTTCCCAAGGCGTCTCGCACTGGGTGGAAAAGCCGTTCTTCGGCCGCGAAGGCGCGGGCGTTTCCCTGATGGACCGGGGGAATCCGCTCGCCACCGGAGCCGCCGGCCACCACGGCGAACCCATTGTCTATCAGAAGGCCTCGAATCTGTTTTCCGCCAGACAGCAGCATTTCGTCTGGGGCCTGTGGATGATCGGCGACGAGTGTCGCGGCCTCTCCGCGCGCGGCGACCGCTCGCCGATCACCGGCAACCTCAGCCGCTTTTTCCCGCACCGGATCGAGAGCTGAGCCGAGGCAGCGGTTTCCACCTGCCTCGCCGACTCCATCCTCCGCCTCACCCATCTCGACTTCAACCGCCGACGGGCCGGCCAATAACTGGAGAATGTCGCCTTGACCGATATTTAAAATGAGACTACCAATCGTCTCATATGAAATCCACATCACCAGAACCCAGGTTCAAAGCTCCAGTCAAGCGGGTGGCATCCGTCAAACCGAGCGGCAAGGTGGTGCAATCCTGCATCCACGGCCCATCCGGAAAGTCCTTAGCCTCACCGCCCACCGCTTCCATGCTCATCGAGGCGCTGAAGACGGGCTTTGTCATCGAGGAACTGGAGATTCTCCGCGCCAGTCTCGGCCTGCCCATGGACCGACTCGCTCCCATGCTCGGCATCTCGAAAGCCACCCTTCACCGCCGCAAGGCGACCGGGCGGCTCGATCCCGCCGAGTCCGACCGTGTCCTGCGTTTCGCCCGGCTGATGGGAAAAGCCATCGAAGTTCTCGAAACCGAAGAAAACGCCCGTTCCTGGCTGACCGCGTCCCAGTATGGTCTGGGAGGAGCGGTGCCCTTGGAATATGCCGGCACCGAAGTAGGAGCCCGCGAGGTCGAGGATCTCCTCGGCCGCATCGCCTACGGAGTCTTTTCGTGATGAGGCGGGCCTATCGCATCGTCCGGGAGAAATTCGCCGCCACCGCCTTCACCGGCGAAGGCGCGGCCCTCACCGGCGGCCGTTGGAACTCGCCGGGAACCCACGTCGTTTACACCAGCGCCACCGCCTCACTCGCCGCGCTCGAAACGCTGGTCCACCTCAACCCGGCCATGCCCTTCAACTACCTCCTCATCCCCATCGAATTCGACGAGCGCCTGATCGAAAAAATTCAACTCGCCAGCCTTCCCGGCGATTGGCGGGAAGAACCACCGCCACCCTCCATCAAACGCCTCGGCGATGCCTGGGCAAAATCAGCCCGCTCCGCCATCCTCGAACTCCCCAGCGTCATCATCCCCGGCGAGACAAACTACCTGCTCAACACCTCCCACCCGGATTTCAAATCCATCACCCTCGGCAAACCGGAGGCTTTTTCCTTCGACCACCGGCTGATTCCGTGAAGCCGAGCGGAAAATCTTGGAATGCAAAACGCAGTGGATGTGAACCTTGATACTGACCCATTTATTGACTCTACCGAGGAACTTTTCGAGAGCTGGAATGCGGAAAACAACCCATAACCGCGTCATGGTGACGCACTTTTGAGGTCTTCAACCCCAAGTTTGAGGTTCCGGACCCCAAACTTGGGGTTCCGGACTCCAAACATGAGGTTTCGGACTCCAAGCTTGAGGCTCTGGACTCCAAACTTGAGGCTCCAGACTCCAAACATGAGGCTCTGAACTCCAAACATGGGATTCCGGACTCCATCCATGGAATTCCGGACCCCGCCGGAGAAATCTCCGGGTCAAAAGGAAGCCTGCGAAACCCACCTCGCCGCATCGGCGGTGGGCCGCGTCATTTCCGCAACATGAGTGATCAAGCATCGGTGATGGTAACCGATGGTTTGGAAAACGAACAGCTAACCCAATCTGTCCGCGAATCGCGATTTGCGGTTCAGCCATCATGGAAATCAAGCATCGGCTATCATCGCCGCAATCCGTTGGCTGGACTGCTGTTCGGGAAACCCAACCGAGATTCCTCTCGCCAAATCCGGCTGATATCGCCCACCCTCCGACGGATCGAATAACAAAATTCTGCAATAAAAAAGATGAATACAATCCCAGCCCTCATAAGCACATTTGCTCTATTGCTACTGACGATGCCAGCATATGCACGTGGGAAGGCGATCGTATCGTATGACCAGCTAGTTGCAAAATCGGACCTGGTCGCAATTATTGAACCTATCGTGAATGAATCTGCCAAAGATCCCTATGCCGGATTTCTTTACGGATTCGCACAAAAGGATTTCATTGCCACCAATACCAAGCTTCGGGTCCATGCATACCTAAAGGGTGGCGATGCTACTAAAAAAGAGATTACGGTCCTCCATTTCTCTTATTCGAAGGATGTAGGGGGGCGTGCAAATGGCGCCAGCTTCATCACCTTCGTGACAGGTCCACTACAGTATGAAAAAAGAGTAATTAAAGATGATAAGCCTGTAGGGGGAATAACCGTCTATAGAGAGAAACCAATCTGGCTAGCTTTTTTGAAGAAGCGTAGCGACGGGAGATTCGATCCAATTTCAGATCCTTATGATTCGGCAGATTCTTTTAGAGAGATTCACGGTTCGTCATTCTATGTAACACCCTAAAAGAAATAGCAGAACAAATCGAGACACAGCAACCCTTATCAGCCGCCCTGTTTGCATGATCTTCCGTAGTTTTAACCTCAACCCCGTGATCGACGTTCGCTCCCGCTGATAGGCTTGCGTGCTCTTTGACGCTCGCTCGCTAGAAACTACTGATGTATCTGCGCTTCCAGACCATGATCCCTGATCCCCAGCCTGGCCGTCCGACCGTGAATGGGGTCCGCTCTCTCTATTTAACAATAATGTGAATCCGTGAGCATTGACTCCCTTCACTCCATCCGCCGGATGCCGAGGGGGTTGGCGTCCTGGAGTTCGGCGGGCAGGGCGGCATCCGGGAAGCTTTGCCAGGCGACGGCTCGGCAGAAGCGGAAGATGGCCATGGTGCCGACGGAGGTGCTGCGTCCGTCGGAGGTCGCCGGGAACGGGCCGCCGTGGACCATGCTGTTGCAGACCTCGACGCCGGTGGGGAAGCCGTTGGAGATGAGGCGGCCGGCGCGCTGCTGGAGGGCGTGGACCAGACTCGCGTGAGTGGCGAGTTCCGCTTCGCTGGCGAAGATGCTGGCGGTGAGCTGGCCTTCGAGCTTGGGGATGGCGGCTTCGATTTCGCCAATCGATCCGCGCACGATGAGGGTGGCGGGGCCGAACATTTCGCCTTGCAGGGATTCGTTTTTCAGGAAGTCGCCGATGGAGACGACGAACACCGCAGGCGCGCCCTGGCCGGGGCCGGCTTCGTTGGCGGAGCGGGCGAGGGTGGTCACGCCGCTTGCATTGGCGAAGGCGGCGGTGGAATCGGCAAAGGACTGGCAGATCGACGCGTTGAGCATCATGCCCGGCGTGCCGGCTTCGACGAGCGACTTGAGTTTTGCGAGAAACGCATCGCCCTTGTCGTCGGGCAGGAAGACCAGGCCCGGATTGGTGCAGAATTGGCCGACGCCGAGGGTGAGTGAGCCGAAGAAGGCTTCCGCCAGGGCTTCCTCGCCCCGCGCGAGCGCGCCGGGCAGGATGACGACCGGGTTGACCGAGCTCATTTCCGCGTAAACCGGGATCGGCTGCGGACGACTGTTGGCTGTAGCCATCAGCGCGGTGCCGCCGGATCGCGAACCGGTGAAGCCGACGGCCTGGGTGACCGGGTGTTTGACGACCGCCTGGCCGACCTTGCGACCGCCGCCGTAAAGCACCGAGAAGACGCCCTCGGGCATGCCGGTCGCCTGGGCGGCGCGAATCACGGCGTTTGCCACGATTTCGGCGACGCCGGGATGCGACGCGTGGGCGACGACTACCACCGGACAACCGGCGGCAAGGGCGGAAGCGGTGTCGCCGCCAGCCACCGAGAAGGCGAGCGGGAAATTGCTGGCGCAGAACACGGCCACCGGGCCTAACGGTCGCAGCATCGAGCGCAGGTCCACTTTCGGGATCGGCTTGCGGTCGGGATCGGCGCGTTCGATGCGGGCATCGACCCACGAGCCTTCCCCGATCTGGCTGGCGAACATGCGGAGCTGGCCGGTGGTGCGGCCGGTTTCGCCGCGGAGGCGGGCTTCGGGCAGCGCGGTTTCCAGCTGGCCGCGTTCGACGAGATCTTCCACCACTCCTTCGATTTCCGTGGCGATGGCGCGGAGGAATCCGGCGCGGGCTTTTCCTGACAGGCTGGAGTAAACCGGGAAGGCTGCGGCGGCGAGGGCCATGGCGCGCTCCACTTCCTCCGGCGTGGCGGAGCGGTAGGCGGGTTCTAACGAATTTCCTGTTCCGGGTTGGATGCCGGTGCCGCAGGTTTCGGTACCGGTGGAGCGGGAGTAGCCGATGAAGGAGGTGCCGAGGAGTGGAGTGATCATGGGAGTGTTGAAGAGAAGAAGAGAGCAGGGGGCGAGACGCCCCCTGCACGGTCTGGAGCAGGGATGCTCCAACCACGGTCAGAGTGCCGGCGCGGTGGCGAGGGCTTTTTCGATGATGGCGGTGGCTTCGGCGAGCTCGGCGCCGACGAGTTGAAGGCGCGGCGGGCGGACGCGGTTGTTGCCGAGTTTGCCGCCGGTGGCGAGGTTCTGCTGGAGCTTGATGAGCTGCACGAACTTAACGACGGTGTCCATGCGCAGCATCGGCAGCATCCAGTGATAGATCGGCATCGCCTCCTCGATGCGGCCGGTGGTGCCGAGTTCGAAGAGTTTCACGTTATAGGCCGGGAAGGCGTCGCCGACGCCGGTGATCCAGAATTCCGCGCCCATGGCGAAGGCTTCGAGGGCGCAGTCGTCCACGCCGATGCCAAGGGCGAGGCGCTTGCCCATGAGCTCGCGGATGCCGGCGATGCGACGGGCGTCGGTGGAGGATTCCTTCACGGCGGCGGCGTTGGGAAGCTCGTCGGCGAGTTCCTTCAACTGCGCGGGAGTGAAGTCGGTTTTGTAGGCGACGGGGTTGTTATAAATCACGCAGGGCAGATCGGTGGCGGAGATGACGGCGGTCATGTGGGCCTTCATTTCGCGCCAGTCGGACGAGTAGAGGTAGGGCGGCAGCACCATCAGGCCGCGGCAGCCGTTGTCCTTGGCGGCCTTGGCGAGATCGACGCATTCCTTGGTGGAAAGCGCGGCGATGCCGGGAATGATCGGGGTCCCGGGCACGGCGGCGACGTAGGTTTTCTGCAACGCGACTTTCTCGGCGAAAGAGAGCGTGGCGCCCTCGCCCAGCGAGCCGTGGACGACGATGGCGCTGCAGCCGTGCTCGATGAGCCATTGGCCGTGCTCGGCCATCAGGGCGTGGTCGATGCTGAGGTCGGCGTTGAACTGGGTCAGTGTGGCGGGCATGACGCCCTTCCATTGGATACTCATGGTGGTGGTTGTGTTGGTTAGGATATGGTTGAAAACGAATGTGGCATCAATTGTTGGAGGAAGCCGGCTTTTGCTGCGTGAGCGCGAAAACCAACATCATGCAGAAGAACAAGGTGTTGAGAAGAAGGCCGACCGAGAAATGCCAAATGGTGGCGACCACCAGGATCACGGACAAGGGAATAAGAAACGCCTTCACCCAAAAGCCTCCCCGCGTGTTGAAGGAATGGTTGGGATCCTTTTCCGAAGCGGAAATGACGTGGTTGTAGAGGAACAACGCGCACAACGAACCGAGGCCGATCGCGCCGAAAAGATACCAGAGCGAGTAGGGTTCGTAGGTGTCCCAGAGCACCTGCTTGGCCTGGAATGCGTCCATGCCCATTTTTTCATGGAAGAATGCCAGCAGGTCGCCTTTCGGAATCGCAGCCACTTGCGCCTTGTCCACGTGCAGTTGGTCCACCAGGTAGCGGCGGGCGAGGACCACCTTGTCGCAGTTGTTCTCGTAGTAGTGGCCGGCGATGATGGAGCCGATCGACGCGCCGATGCCGACGGTGAAGTTCGAGTAGCCCATGTACTGGCCTTTTTTGCCTTCCGGTGCGATGCGGGAAAGATAGCCAAGGTTGCTAGGCGCGGCGGTCATCTCACCGACGGAATAGATCCCGATGCAGAAGAGGATCCACCAGCCGCTCATTGATCCGGTCAGGCAGAAGATCGCGATGATGGTGAAGATGATGCCCGTAATGATGCCGGAGAGCGGTCGGAACTTGCCGGTGAAGTAGCCCGCGACGAAGGCGAAGATGCTGATGAGAAGGGAGTTGAAATTGAGCATCCACTCCTGGGTGAGGTTGCCATCGTGAACGGTGGGCACGCCATTGCCAAAAATGCTCTTGAGGAAATTCGCGGCGTCACGCGAGTCCACCCAATCGTCGATGAAGTTCGGCAGGATGTCGAAGAACTGCTGGTTCATCAGCCAGAACCCGCAAAAGGCGATCGTATAGAAAAACAGCCGCGGGTCGAGCAGGCCGCGCACGGAATCCAACAGCATCCGGCCAGGCCCGGGTAGCACGACGCCTTCGGCGTGTTTGTGAGCGGGTTCCTCGAAAAAGAAGAGCGGAATGAAGTTCAGCGCGATGGCTGCGGAGCAGGCGAGGAAGACGTACTCGTAATCGAGAACGCGCAGGTATCCCGCCAGCAGCGGGCCGACGAAGCCGCCGACGTTGACCATTTGATAGAAGAGCCCCCAGCCCAGCGAGTAGGTGTCCTTGGTCACCCGGTTGGCGATGAGCCCCTGCACGCCCGGTTTGAAAATGGCCGTGCCCAAGGCGAGGAACAAGAGACCGAGGGTGAAAATCTCATATGCGTGATCCGCTTTCAGCGCGCGGGCCTCGGCCAGCGGCATGCCGGCTAACATCTCCGCAAGCGGAAGCGTGTAGCCCATGATGAGATAACCGATGATCTTGAGGACCGTGGACGCCGCGATGTTGAGCTTGTAGCCGTAGCGGTCCGCGAAACCGCCGGAGAGGATGGGCACGAACGACTGGATCACGAGGGCGAAGGCGAAGATGTTCCCCTTCTGGATTTGGGTGAGTTCCGGGCCGCCCTTGCCGAGAGAATCCACCATGAACACGGGCAGCATCACCCGCACGCCGTAGTAGGCGAAGCGCTCGATCAGTTCCATCCAGTTGCACCACCAGTAGGTGCCGTCGAAGGACTTGAGCTGGGTCATGAACGGCATGGGAGACGTGCCGGAGGATGAATCGGATTCTGGTTTCATGGGGCGGGAAAATCAGGAGTTTTGGATTTGATAGATACGCGCCGCGTTGCCGCCCCAGAAAGCGGCTTGTTCGGCGGAACTCAGATTTTTCGTCAGATCGGCGCAAACGCGCGTCCATTCGGCGTGGCTGGAGCGGAGCAGGCAGACCGGCCAGTCGGAGCCGAACATCACGCGTTGCGGGCCGAAGGCTTCATACACCGTCTCGAAGTAGGGGCGCAGCAGTTCAAGGTCCCATGTCTCTCCGCGGACTTCGGTGAGCATTCCGGAGACCTTGCAGGAGACGTTTTCCCGCTTGGCCAGCTCGCGGATGCCGCTGGCCCACTGGGTGTCGAAATTTCCCGCCGCGATGCGCGGCTTGGCGATGTGATCGACGACGAACGGCTGGTTGGGATGGCGATCCACGAACTGGATCGTCTGCGGCAGGTGCTTCCAGAAAATCAGGATGTCATAGACGAGTTCGTATTTCGCGAGGTTGCGGATGCCTTCGTTGAAATCGGGGCGTAGGATGAAATCATCGTCCGGCTCGTCGTGCACCACGTGGCGGACACCGGCGAGTTTCGGGTGGGCGGCGTAGCGTTCGAGGAATGGCTCGCCGCCGTTCTCGCACAGGGGCACCCAGCCGACCACCGCCTTGATGCGCGGGTTGGCATCGGCAATGCCTAACATGAAATCCGTTTCCCCGATCATCTGGCGCGCCTGGACGGCGACGCTGCCATCGATGCCGGATTCGTCGAGCGCGGCGTTCAGGTCGGCGGAAAGGAAGTCGCGGCGGATGACCGCGTGCGCCTCGCTCATCCAGACGTAGTCGGTGTCGTTGATCTCCCAAAGGTGGTGGTGGCTGTCGATTTTCATGCTTTAAATCAGTCCACCTTGCCCCACACCCGTTCCATCTCGGCGTAGCAGGCCGGGTCGTGCTGGCTGAGTTCGGCGCGGACGAAGGGATAGAAGTCGTTGTGGTAGAGATAGGCTTCGGTGGCCTCGGCGAAGTATTCCTTGTGGTTGGTGGTGGCGTAGTGCTTCACGGTCTCGCCGGTGTAGAGCAACGATTTCGCGTAGATGCTTTTTTTCATCGCGTCATCATAGACTTTGATGATCGCCGGATCTTCGAAGCCGAGCACCTGGTCGTGATAGGCGTGAGCGAGTTCGTGGAGGATGACGGCGGGATGCTTGAGCATCTGCTGGCGGGAAAGGAGTTCGGCGGCACGGGGGATGTGGACTTTTTTCACCAGCCGGGGGTCATAGCCATGTTCGGTGATCCAATCGAGGTCGGGATGATACTGCATGTTGCCCAGCTCCGGATGCGAGTGCTCGATGAAGATTTCCATCTTGCGCAGTTCGGCGAGTTGTTTTTCCGGCATGAGGACGGTGAGGCGTTCCAGATGGTTTGCGAGCATGCTGAGCGAGCGTGTGCCGAGTTCCTTGTATTCGCCGTTCACGAGCCGGGCATCGGCGAGGACCGTCCAGCCTTGGAGGTCGAGTTTCACGGTTTCCACCCAGCCGACCTTTGCGGGTCTTGATTTTTCGGTTTCCGCGCCGGCCGCGAAGAGCCCGGCGAGCAGAAGGCAGGGCAGGGCGAGTTGTTTGATCATGGCGGCGAGGGATACGCGGGTTATTGGTCCAATTTCTCAACTCCGGCGTCATAGTCCCATTGTTGGTTCATGACGGGGGCGAGGATTTTTCGCACTTCGGCGAGCAGCGAAGCGTCGTAAGGTTCGTCATACCAGGTGAGATTGCGCTGCAACGAGCCGGTGCGGGCGGTGCTAAACATGGTGGTGTGGAACGGGCTTTGCTGGCAGGAAAACTGGAAAGCCAGCTTGGCGATGGAACTGCCCTGGCGTTCGCAAAACGCGGCGGCTTCGGCGAAGAGGGCGCGCTCGACGGCGTTGGCGGGATGCCAGTCGGCGACCTTGCCGCCGGTGAGCAATCCGCTGGCGAAAGGCGAGGCATTGATCATGCCGATGTTTTTCGCGCGGCAAGGCTCGACGAGTTCGAGCCCGCGGGTGTCGTTGAGGCAGTAATGGTTGTGGGTGAGGATCGCATCGACCGGAGCCTCGGCGATGACGCGCTGCCACAGGTGGAGCGGATAGATGCCTGCGCTCACCGCGCCGATGTGGCCCTCCTGCTTGAGGGCGACGAGTGTGGGAAAGCCTTCGGCAAAGGCGCTCTCGGTTTGCGCGCCGCCTTGGTATTCGAAGTCGTGGAGGTGGACGATGTCGATGTAATCGACACCGAGGCGCTGTTTGCTTTCCTCAAGTCCGGCACGAATGCGGGATGACGAGTAATCCAGCAAGTCCTCACCGTAGCTGCCGGGCGTGGTGTACTTGCCGGCCTTGGTGGAGAGAAAATAGCGGTCGCGTGAAATGCCTTTGAGCGCCTTGCCCAACACGGTTTCCGCCACGGTGCCGCCATAAGCGGGGGCGACGTCGAAGTAGTTGATCCCGGCGTCGAGCGCGGCGTGCACGGCGCGGATGCCGTCGGCTTCGTCGATGTCGCGGAACACGCCGCCGAGCGCGGAGGCTCCGAAGCTGAGGCGGGAGACGTTGAGTCCGGTTTTGCCGAGTGTTGTATAGTCCATGGCGGGGATCAGGCTGGGTTGGAGATCTGCATTTTCAGGACGTTCTCTCCGGAGCCGGCTTCGACGATCGCTTCGGCTAGATTTTCGAACGGGTGGATTTTGGTAATCAGCGGGCGCGGGTCGATGCGGCCGGAAACGACCATCTCGATGACGCGCTCGAAGACGTTGGCAAAGCGCCACGAGCCGACGTATTGCAGCTCGCGGGTGAGCAGGGCGTTGGCGGGAATGGCCGTGCCGTCGGGCAGCGTGCCGACCTGCACGACGGTGGCGCCGGGTGCGCTCAGGCGGATCGCCTGGTCGAGTGCCGCGCCGACGCCCGCCGCTTCGAAAACCACCTCGAATCCGCCGGGGGAGAGTTTGGCGGCATCTTCGGCCATGGTTGGGCTGGTGGGATCGAGCGTGCCGGTCGCGCCATGTTCCTCGGCGAAGTTCCGGGCAAAGGGCTTGATGTCGGAAACGATCACCTTGCTGGCGCCGAAGGCCACGGCGACGAGTAGAATCATCTGGCCGATGGTGCCGCCACCGGTGATGAGCACGGATTTTCCGCCCACGCCGCCGCTGCGTTGCACCGCGTGCATGGCGACGCTCATCGGCTCTAACAGCGCTCCCCATGCGTATTCAAAGCCATCCGGCAGCGGCCAGCAGTTCTGCGCGGGCGCGGTGACGTATTCCGCATAACAGCCGTTGCTCGGCGGCGTCACGCTGGCGGAGCCGAAATAGACCATCTTGGGGCAAAGGTTGTAGCGGCCCTGGCGGCATTGTTTGCAGCGGCCGCAGGCGCGCGACGGATCGACGGCGACGCGCGTGCCGATGGCCGGGCTGGTGACGCCCTCGCCGTGGGCGACGATTTCACCGGCGAACTCGTGGCCGAGGATGAACGGCCGGGTGGGGATGAAGTTGCCGCATTTGCCGTGGGCGAAGTAGTGGAGGTCGCTGCCGCAAATGCCGGCTGCGCGCACGGCGACCAGCACTTCGCCCGGGCCGGGAGCAGGGCGGGGGACTTGTTCCTTGCGGATGTCCTGCGCGCCGTGGAGCACGAAGGCGGTCATGGTGAAGTTGTCGCCTGTCATTTTCTAATGGAAGTTAGTGAAGGAAAAGATAGAGCACGCACAACAGCGCGAACAGCAGGAGCGCCACCACCCGCGGGTCGGTCAAGCCGGTGATGCGGGTTTCCGTGACGGCCTTCAGCGGGCTGCCCCAGCAGGCGTTTTCGAGTTGTCCCGGCGAGGGCGGCGCGCTGGTCAGGCTCACCACGACGTAGGTCACGATGCAAAGCGCGCAGAGGATCGGCCCGGCGAGCATGAATGGAATTCCGAGGCCCTGCACCGGGTCGGTCACGAGTCCGGCGAAGCTGACGGCGGGCTTTTCGAGGAAGATCGCGCCGACGCTTTTCATGTCCATGATGAAGTAGACCAGGCCCAAGCCGCAGCCGATCGCGAAGGTCGCCAACGCGGCCTTGTTGTTGCCGCGTTTCCAGAAGACTCCCAGGACGAGCACGGTGGTGACCGCGGGGGCGAAGATCATCGGGATCTTGTTGATCGCCTCGAAGATCGTCCCGAATTGGCCGCCCTGCGTGGACCACAGGATCGCAAGCACCATGATGACGCCGGCGCTGATCCGGCCGATCTTGACCTCCTGGGCGTCGCCGAGGTTCGGGTTGATCCGTTTGACGATGTCGACCGAGATCAACGTCGCGCAGCTGTTGAGCGCGGAGGCGATGGTGCTCATGAGGGCGGCGAGCAAGCCGGCCGTTAGGAAGCCCTTGAAACCCACGGGAACCAGGAGGTTGATCATGTTCGGCAAGGTGGTGTTATAGTCCGGGGTGCCGTCGGGAAGCGTGGCCAGCGACATCGCGCCATTCTTGATCAGGACCGAAGCGATCACGCCCGGCAGGACCATGAGGAAAAGCGGGAGGATTTTCAGGAATCCGGCGAATAGCGCGCCGTTCTGGCCGTCGCGCTCGCTGCGGGATCCGAGGACGCGTTGCACGATGGTCTGGTCCGAGCACCAATACCAGATGCCCAAGACCGGATAGCCGAGCAGGATGGCGAGCCATGAGTAGGGATTGAGGTGGCCCTTGGCGTCGAAGATCGAGTGGATCATGCTCATCTGGTTTGGCTCGAGTTGCGCCTTGAAATCCGCATAGCTGTGGACCTTGACCTCGGGAAGATAGAGGATTCCAAGCACGGTGATGAGCACCGCGCCGCCCAGCAGCAGGAAGGTCTGGATCGTCTCGGTGACGACCACCGCCTTGAGGCCGCCGAGCACGGTGTAGATCACGGTGACGACCGAAATGATCAGGATCGACCAGATCACCGGGATGCCGAGGAACGCTTCAAACAGCTTGGCTCCGGCGAAGAGGCTGATCCCGATGTGGATTAGCAAGGCGCCGAAAATCGCGATCGCCGCCAGAAAGGTGCGGGCGGTCGGGCTGTAGCGCCGCTCGAGGAACTCCGGCAGGGTCGTGATCCCGCTGCGGAAATAGAAGGGCGCGAAGAACAGCGCGAGGGCGATCAGGCAGAACGACGCCATCCACTCGAAATTGCCCATCACGAGGCCGATGCTGGAGCCGGCCGCGGCCAGACCGACGAGGTGGATCGTCGAGATGTTCGAGGCGAACATGGCGGAGCCGATGGAGAACCAGCCGAGCGATTTGCCGGCGAGGAAATACTCCTCGCTGGTGGTTTTTTTCCGATATCCTGTGAAGATGCCGATGGCGGTGATGCCGACCAGATAGATGGCGATGATGACCAGATCGAGTGTGGAGATGTTCATGGAGTGGATTATGGGTTTTGGCCCGACCCGCGTGCTGCGGGCGGAAGCCAGACCGCGAAATTTGTCTTAGTCCGGCTTGCTTGGCATGCAACCAAATTGCGGTGAATCAGTCCAAATTGCGAACACCTCCCGCATGCTCCTCGGTGGCGGCGAGGCGGGCTTGCTCGCGGTATTGACGAGGGCTCATGCCGAAATGCGCCCGGAAGGTCCGGAACAAGTGGTTCGGCCGGGTGTAGCCGGTTTTCACCGCGATGTCGGTGACGCTGTCCTCGCTGCTCGTGAGTCGTTGGGCCACCGCCCTGAGCCGGGTGCTGGCCAACTCCTGGTTGACCCCGCGGCCGAGTTCGCGGCGGAACGCCTTTTCGAGCACCCGGCGGTTGACGCCGACCGCGGCGGCGACGTCATCCACCGACAGGGCGCTCGTCGCGAACTGGTCCCAGATGAAGCGCAGCGCGCGGGCGACCTTGAGGTCCCCCACGGCCAGGATGTCGGTGCTGCGGCGGGCGGCGATGCCCTTGGGCGGCACCCGCTTGAGTTCGGCCGGCGGCTGGCCGCCGTCCATCAGGTGGTCGAGCAAGGCGGCCGCTTCGTAGGCCAACCCCTCCAGATCGTGGCGCACGCTGGAGAGCGGCGTGTTGATTGACTCGCAGAGCATCGCGTCGTTGTCCACGCCGAGCACGGCGACCTGGTCGGGCACCACGATGCCGGCCTGGTCGCAGGCGGCGATGATGTCGGCGGCCACGCAATCGTTGTAGCAAAACACGGCGAGCGGTTTCGGCAGTCGGGCGAGTTCCTCCGAGACGATCCGGCGCCGTGCCGCCCAGTCCTGGGAGCCGTTAGGGCCGATCTCCCAATGGCGGGTCGGCAGTTCCCACATCGACGCGCCGGCCTCGCTCAAGCCTTGGTGGAAGCCGTCCCGCCGTTCGCGGTTCGGCACGTCGTTCTGGAACGGCACCCACAGGAAGTGGCGGAATCCGCGCTCGACAAAATGCCCGGCGGCCAAGCGGCCGATCAGGTGATTGTCGGCCTCCACCCGCGGTAGGTCGATGTCGGCGCGGACCAGCGAGATTTCCACCGCGGGGGCCGGGTTGGCCAGGATGAACTCGGCCAGGTCGTTGCGGTTCCCGATGAACGAGAGGATTCCGTCGCCCTGCCAGCCGTGGGGCAGGCTGGCCGTGTAGATCATGTCGGTCACCAAGTGCCAGCCGTGTTCGCGCGCGTATCGCGCGGCCCCGATGTAGAACCCGTGGTGGGTGTCGGTCAGCGCCAAAAGCACGGATTTCTGTTTCTTGGACACGGCCGGTTCGGTCTTCAGGGTTGCGGGCCAAAGGCTGGCAGAATGTGGTCGGGCATCGGCGGAGAATTTGGCGTGGTCACGATGCAGCCCCCCTGTGGACGGCGCAAGACTCATTCCATGGTCTGTTGCGGCGGAAAAATTCAAATTTTGAATGCTGGTCTTGGATTGTCACGTAGGTCGTGCGACCAACTCCGAAAAATCTCCCGCGCATGACCCGAACTCTGTCTCGCCTGTTTCCACTTGCGGCGGCCCTGCTGGCCGTCCAAACGCCCGTCGCCGCGGCGAGCCCGACCACGCTCCCGCTTGGCGGAGCCTGGAAATTCCAGCTTGATGCCAAAGGCGCGGGACTCGCGGAAAAATGGTTCAGCCGGAGTTTGGAGGACAGCATCCAACTGCCCGGCACCACCGATGAAAACAAGAATGGAATTCTGTTGGACGAGCGGCCGACGGACCGCTTGGTGCGGGTTTGGTCCTGGATCGGGCCGGCGTGGTATCAACGCGAGGTGACGGTTCCGGATGCCTGGGCGGGCAAGCGGGTGACCTTGTTTTTCGAGCGCACCAAGAACAGCCGGGTGTGGGTGGGTGAAACGTTTTGCGGCCGCGAGGACACGCTGAGCGCGCCGCAGGTAAGGCGATGAAGCCCGGCAAACACACCGTCACGCTGCTGATCGACAACGCGAAGCTGCCGCCGGTCGGCCCGGCCCACGCGGTGGACGAGCGCACGCAAACCAACTGGAACGGCATCGTTGGCCGGATGGAACTGCGCGCCACCGACCCGGTGTGGATCGACGACGTCCAGATCTATCCGGACGCCGCGAACCGCCGCGCCCGCGTGCGGGTAGTGGTGGGGAACACGACGGGCAAGCCTGCCAAGGGCACGATGTCCGTGGGCTGCGAGAGCTACAACATCGCCAAGCCGGCCGCTTTCAGAAATCAATCGTTAGAGGTGGAGGCGGCCGGCCGGGAGACCGTCGTCGAATTCACCTACGAGCCGGGACAAGAGGTTCCGCTGTGGGACGGGTTTCAGCCCGCGCTGCTGCGGCTGGATTTGAAGCTGGAAGTCACGGCGGGTGAGGCGGCCTTTCACAACATCGACAAGATCGACGTTGAGAGCACGGAAAAGAAGGTCTCCCTCTACGACTACGCGAAGCGGGAAGGGGAGTTGATTTTCTAACATTTCGGCAACCATCCGTCGTTTGTCATGTTCACGCTGGGCAACGAGCTGGGCCGCAACGAGGGCATGTTCGAAATGGTCGCCCATTTCAAAAAAACCGATCCGCGGCGTCTCCACGCCCAAGGAGCTAACAACAATCACCGGGATCCGAGCCTCGCGGAGGGCGACGATTTCTGGATCACCGGCAAGGTCGGGAATGACACCAAGCCGGTGCGCGGATCGTTCTCGCTGTTCGATTTCCCGAACGCCCATATCGAGTCGATGCCGCCCTCGACGCTGTTTGATTTCAGCAAGTCGATCGAAGGCGTGCCGGTGCCGGTGATCGGCCACGAAACCGGCCAGTTCCAGGTCTATCCGGACTTCCGCGACATCCCGAAATTCACCGGCGTGCTGCGGGCGCGCAATTACGAGATCTTCCGCGAGCGGTTGGAAAAGGCCGGCATGCTTGACCAGGCGCAGGACTTCGTCCGGGCCTCCGGCGCGCTGGCCGCCATCTGTTACCGCGAGGACATCGAGGCCGCGCTCAGGACGCCGGAATTCGGCGGATTCCAGTTTCTCGACATCATGGATTTCCCGGGCCAGGGCACCGCGCTCGTCGGCATGCTCAACGTCTTCATGGAATCCAAGGGCGTCATCGACCCCAAGGACTGGCGCGAGTTTTGCAGCGAGACGGTGCCGTTGATCCGGATGGGAAAATACACGTGGACTAGCGATGAAACGTTCAGCGGCCGGGTGCGGGTCGCCCACTACGGCGCGGCCGGGATGAATGACGCGGTGGTCAGCGCGACGCTTTCTAACGGTGATGGCGGTGAGGTGGCCCGGTTCTCGTTTCCACCAACCACCCTCCGGCAGGGCGGCGTCACGGACGTCGGCGAATACCGCTTGCCGCTCAATTCCACCGGAATCGTCGCGCCGCAAAAACTCACCCTCACGCTCGCCGTCCAAGGAACCAGCCACCGCAACCGCTACCCGGTCTGGGTCTATCCGCCGAAGGCTGATACCGCGGTGCCGGCGGGCGTGATGGTCACCGACAGCTTCGCCGCGACGAAAAAGCGGGAGCACCTCGCGAGCGGCGGCAAGGTCCTGCTGTTTCCGAAACACGACAAACTGCCGCACAGCGTGCCCGCCAGCTTCTTCACAGTCTGCTTCGTTACATGGAATCGCCGGATTTCGCGCCACGCATCGAGCTGGAGACAGGTTTGTTGGAAAGGCTTCTGCCCGAGTGAGCGGGTTTTCACATGGCGATTCCCGGAACCGTTGCAAATTCCACCCATGAGTCCGATTCGTGAAAAGAACCGAATTTACGTGATTTGGTAGCTGGCAATCGTCGATCCGCTCCGTAACGTCCCGTCGTGCTTATGCAACCCGCCATCCTGTCATGCATTCTCTGATTTTCGCCCGGCCCGCTCTCGCAATTCTTGGTTTGACCCTCATGAACGCCCACTCCGCACCACTCGATCTACCCGTCCCCGCGCGGGGTTTCGTCAGCATCAAGCCCGCTAAAAACTGGGAGGAAGGGCTCATCACCGCGAACGGCACCCTTGCCATCAACGCGCTGAGCCGCCCGCTCGACGAGCGCATCATCTTCAATCACGAGCGACTGTTCATGCCCATGGGCGAACCGCACGTGCCACCGGACCAGTCCGCCCACCTGCCGGAAATCCGCAAGCTGATCGCCGACGGGAAATACAAGGAGGCCGAGGCCCTGCAGTTCAAGCTCTCCGGCCAGAAGAGTTTCATGTATCCGGATTTCTACGTCCCCGCTTTCGATCTCACCATCGACAGCGAGCCGCAGGGCGAGGTGCGCGACTATGCGCGTTCGGTGAATTTCCAAACCGGCGAGGCCGTCGTCCACTGGGCGGACGACCGCGGCGCCTTCGAGCGCCGGATGTTCGTCTCCCGCAGGGACGGCGTGGCGGTGATCAAGCTAACCGGTCCGAAACCCGGATCCATCAGCTGCAAGTTGAGGCTCGAAGCGCGCGAGCCTAGCGACGAGTTCAATGACGACAGTGACATCGCCAAGAAATCCGAGGCGATGTTCGAGGAGCATTTCGGCGATATCAAAAGCGGGGCTGACGGCGGTTCTCTCACTTTCAGCGCGCGTTTTCTCAAATCCTATCCGCGCAGCATCAAGGCGCTTGAGGGCCGCGCCCGCGTGGTGGCTGCCGGCGGCGGCACCGAGGCCTCGGCCGACGGCACGCTCACCATCAAGGGTGCCGACAGCGTCCTGCTCTTCGTGGACATCCGCCTGCTCATGGACGCCGGGAAATCCGAGCAAGCCGCACTCGAGTCAAAACTCGCCGCCGTTTCCATCGACTACGACACGCTGCTCAAGAACCACGCCGCCCTGCACGGCGCGTTGTTCAACCGCATGAAGCTCGATCTCGGCGGCGGTGCCGACCACCAGAAACCCACCGAGCAGTTGATGGAGGAAAACACCTTCGACAACATCAACCGCGCGTGGTTGGAAAAACAATTCGACGCCGGACGTTACAACATCATCTGTTCCACCGGCGAGTTGCCGCCGAACCTCCAGGGCGTGTGGGGCGGCACCTATGTCCCCGGCTGGGCCAGCGATTACACGCACAACGGCAACGTGCCCTCCGCCATCGCCGCCGACCTGATGGGCAACATGCCCGAACTGATGCTTCCCTACATCGGCTACATCGAGTCGCTGGTGCCGGACATGGAGCTCAATGCCAGGAATTTTTACGGCTGCCGCGGCATCGTGCTGCCATCGCGCACCACCACCCATGGCTATAACAACGCGTTCGCGGAAAGCTTCGCCGGCGGCATGTGGGTGGCCGGAGCCGCGTGGGCCGCCCACTTTTTCTACGACTACTATCTCTATACCGGTGACGAGAAATTCCTCGCGGAGCGTGCGCTGCCGTTTATGGAAAAGGTCGCAGTGTTCTTCGAGGACTTCGTTTATGAAGGACCTGATGGCAAATACATCCTCTCGCCCGCGCAGTCGCCGGAAAACTGGCCCGCCGGGTCCGAATCCCAAGCCACCTTCAACGCTACCATGGACGTCGCCGCCGCCAAGGAGTTGTTAGGTGGTGTCATCGTCGCCTCGCGCAAACTCGGCCGCAATGCCGATAAAATCCCCGTTTGGGAAAGAATGCTGACCAAAATGCCGGATTACTCGGTCGAGGAGAACGGCATCATCAAGGAATGGCTCACGCCCAAGCTCGGCAACAACGACGCCCATCGCCACTCATCGCAGCTCTATCCGCTTTATGATGGCCTGCCCGATGAAATCGCCAACAGCCCGCAGCTTCGCAGCGCGTTCAGGAAGAGCGTGGAGGACAAGCTCGAACGCTATTGGAAAGACAACAAGCGCGGCTTCATGTCCTTCGGCATCGTCCAGCTCGGCCAGGTTTCCGCCAGCCTCGGCCACGGCGAGCTCGTCCATCACTGCCTCAAGCACCTCGTCAACGGCTTCTGGCTCAACAATCTCGCCTCCATGCACAATCGCCGCGCGTTGTTCAACATGGACATCAGCGGCGGCCAGCCATCGGTCATCATCAAGGCGCTCGCCGATTCCTTCCCCGGAAAAGTCCGACTGCTCCCCGCGCTGCCGAAAGCCTGGCCGACCGGCACCATCGAAGGCGTCCTCTGCCGCGGTGCGATCGAGCTGAATCGCCTGCATTGGGATGAAGGCAAGATTGAAGTGGAAATGACCTCCGCCAAAGGCCAGGAAATCACCCTCGTCCTTCCCGGCGAGATCCGCGAAATCAAGGCCGACGGCGCGAAGATCTCGGATGGTGCCAATGCGAAGGAACGCAAGTTCGTTCTCCCGGCAGGCCGCAAGGTTTCGCTGAAGATCACGCTGTGAATCCGGGGGCCTTTGTTACGGCGTGATGACCACGTTTAGGCGGGTGAAGAGTCGGTCGCCGGCGAAGGTCCGCTTGATTTTCACCTCGACCTTGTCGATGCCGGGGCTGGTTCCATAAAAGTTGTCCGACTCGGTGATGACGACATCCGGTCCCGCCACCGCGGTGGTCCAGCGGCTCAGGTCGTTGCCATACTCCACCAGGATGGCGGTCTTGGAGTCGGTATTCGCCGCGTCGCTGCGGCGGTAGGTGTAGGTGAGGTAAGACGGATCGGTGGTGATGTCGCAGGCGGGTGCTTTGGCGGCGTCGTCGTTGCCGGTGGTCGGATCACTGCCGACGACCCACTCGATCCCGGTGGCCAGTCCGCCGCCGTCGAAGTCGAGCGCCATGTTCGTGTCGCTCAAGGTGCCGTTGGAGAAGGTGGCGCTGGCCCAGGAGTCAAATGCGGTGTTGACGGTAATGACCGTTTCATCGGGGAGGGCGGAAGCGGTGTCGAGATTGTTGCCAGCGACGTCCTTGAGAATGGCGGCGGCGTTGATCTTGAGTTGCAGGGTTCCGGCACTGGTCGGAGTGGCCTGCACGGTGAAGACGCCGGGCAATGTTTCGGCGACCGAGCCGATGGTGACGGCGGCGCTGCCCGCGTTGCCGAAGACGGCAGGGGTGACGGTGCCGGCATTCATGTCCTCGCTGAAGGTGACGGTGTAGGTGACCAGGGTGTTGACGGTGATTGGAGCGCCGCTCTTGTCATCGACGATGTTGCTGCCGGCCAGCGTTGGCGGCGTGATGTCAGCGGTGAGGTAACCGTTGGCATCGAGCAAGAGGGAACCAAAGCCGGCCGCCGAGATCTTGGCGAGCTGGGCGGAAGTCAGGCCGGTATTGGTGGTGCCGAATCGAAGCGATGCGCCTGAAACAAACGTGCCGGTGAGGTTCAGCGTGCCGCCGGTCCAGTCGATGGCGCTGCTGTCGGCAAAGGCCAGGGTGGCTCCGGTGCCCAAGTTGATGCTCGCGGTGCTGGTGATGTCCAGCGTTCCGACGGCGTCGGTGAAGGTCGCCGCATCAAGGGTGGCGTTGGCGATCGAAAGCGCGGAGGCGTCGGGCAAGACATGGTTCGCGCCGAACGCCAGCTTGCCGGCGGTGATCGTCGTCGAGCCGGTATACAGGCCGGTGCCGCCGAGTGTCCAAGTGCCGTTGCCCGATTTGGAGAAGTTGCGGAAAACCAAGGGCAGCCCACCTACGATTTCGCCATTGCTGGAGCCTTGAAGGGTGACGTCGTTGGTGGTGCTGCCGCTGCCCGTGAACGTGCTGGTGAACTTCAACAAGCCGCTAGCTCCCGAGGCATCGAGGGTTTTGGTGGCGCCCGTTCCGTTGAACAGGAAATGGATCACGCGGTCGGTGGTTTCGCCAAGGCCGGTGTATTTCAGGACGGCTCCTCCTTGGATGCCCGTGCTGCCGAAGTCGATGGTGCCGTTGGCCACGGTGATCGGCGCGCCGAGGGAACTTGATTCTAACATCGGCGTGCCGCCATTGACACTGTTGAAGGATGAAACGGATACGGTGCCGGCACCCTCGGTGGTTTGCGGTGAGATCGATGTCTTGCCCGTGTAGGTGTTCGAGTTGGAGACCGTGAGGTTGCCGGCGTAGGCTTTGACCAGATTGCCGCCGCCGCTGATCGCTCCGCCAAGGGTCTGGGCGGCGGTGCTGAAGATTCTCAAGGTGGTGCCGCTGGCCATGGATATATCGCCATTGTAGGTGCCGTTGCCCAGGCTGCCGGCGGTGGCGTTGCCGATTTGCAAGATGCCTGCGCTGATGGTGGTGGTGCCGTTATAGGTATTGGCCGCGGAGAGGATCAGGGTGCCGCCGCCGGTTTTGGTGAGACCGGCGACAATGCCTGAGGTGTTGCGGATGATCTGTGAGAGAGTGGCCGTTGAGGCGCCGACCTCGATGGTGCGGGTGGCTCCATTGAGGTCGATTTTGTTGTCGAGAGTAAAGGTGGCTGTATTCGGGCTGGCCGCCGCATCCTGCAGCACCAATGTGGTGGGACTGAAGTAGGTGCTCCCCCAGACGATCTCATTGGCCGCGTTGTCACCGACTCTCCAGTTTTTCGCGACGGCATCGGTCTGTTTGTTGGTGAAGCCGCTGCGGCCGCCGGTGATTTGGATTTGGCCCGATCCCGCGCCGAGAGTGCGGGTCATGTAATACCAAATCGTCGCAGTGCCGCCGTCGAGCTCCAGATTGCTGGCACCGGTGCCGGTTAGTCCGCCGGGAATGTTGTTCGCGTTGGAAAATACGGTTCCAAGCTGGAGGATGCCTCCCGTGACTTTGGTGTTGCCGGTGTAGTTATTGGCATCTTGAGCGGCGCTGAGGATCAGCGCGCCGGTGCCTGACTTGGTGAGGCCGCCGCCACCGCTGATGACGCTGCTCAAGGTGGTGTTGCCAGTGCCATTTGCCGTCAGTGAAAAGCCGCCGTTGTTGACCGCGCCGGATCCCACGGTGAGAAGTCCGCTGGAGTTGTTTGCCCAGGTCTGCTCTCCGCCCAGGGTGACGGGACTGATGATGGATACCGGGCCTGAACCCGTGTTCATGGTGATGCCGCCATTGATCGTTAGCGCCTGGCCCGCCGTGCCGAGCGTGTAGTTGCCGGAGAAGGCGTTGAAAGCGATGATATTGGCCGTCGTCGGGCTGGCGAGGGAGACCGCGCCGCCGGAGCCGCCTTTGCCGAATAAGGCGTCTGATCCGGAAGTCCAGGTCACGTTGCCCGAACCGCTCCACCATTGGTTTGCGCCGAGCCATGCGCCCGCGCCATCGGTTTGGTTGGCCGCACCACCGTTGGCATCCCAGGTGAGGTCGAGGACAAAGGTGACCGTGACTTGGGCGGTCGCGGAATACGACGCGCCACTGGTGGCGGTGATGGTGAAGGGTCCTCCGGGAGTGGTGGCGGTGAAGAGTCCGGTGGAATCGATCGAACCGCCGCCGCTGGTGGACCAGTTGATGGGCGAAGGCTGGCTGGGCAGAAGCGTGCCGAACTGGTCCCGTGCCTCAGCGCTGAATTGGAGGGTGTTGCCGACAGCCAGGCTGCCGGAGCTCGGGGTGATCACCAGGGAATCCGTCGGGAGCACGCGCACGTTGACGGTGCTCGTCGTCGAGAGGTCGCCGGTATCCATGGCGGTTACGGTAAACAGGTAGTCGCCAACCGTGCTGAAGGTGGCGGTGGTGTTTTTCGCTGCGTTGTTTCCGTTGACCGGGAAGACGACGGGGGCCGGTCCCGTGGATTGCCAGGTATAGGTGAGGTCCGGTTCGCCCGCGTCGTCGGTGGCGGTGACGGAGAGACTGGTGCTTGCGCCGCGGATGATTTGATAGGTGGTCGGGCCGTTCGTCTGGGTTTCGCCGGAGGAAGTGCTGGCGGCGACGGTGATGACCGGAAGCTGGTTAGGTGGAGGTCCGCCTGAGGTGCCGATCAGCGAGATGCTGTCCACATACCAACCGGTGCTGGCGGTGCTGGCGTCGGTGGCGATGATCCAGCGGGCGCGGAAGGATTTGTTTGCGAAATTGGCGCTGGTGAGGTTGACAATGGTTTCGACGAACCCGCTGCTGGCGCCGGTCCAGGCCGACAAGCCGTTGAACTCGCTGCGATTGTTAGGGTTTTCCGTGCCAATGGTGGCGGTGTATCCGTTTTGAGCGAAGGCGGCGCCGGAGTTTGCATTCTCGATGGCAAACCAGCTGGCACCATCATCCACTGACAATTCGAGGCGTCCGCCATCCTTCTGGCTGTCCAGACCGTATGAGTGCCAGAACTTGAGCTGGAGGCCGGTGGAGGCCGCGGGAATGGAGATTGCAGGGCTGGTGAGATGTGAAGTGATTTTGACCGCCGGAGCCGAGGCGAAGTAGGAGTTGCTCGGTGTCTGGCTTTGGGCGGTACTGACCTCCCAACTGTGAGTTCCCAGGGTGGCCTGCGATGTCCATCCGGTGACCGAGCCGTCGAAATCCTCACTCCAGAGAGTGGTGGGCACCGCAATCACGGTGAAGGCGGCGGGCAATGTGGAGGTTGCCAGATCCGGATTGGTGGCGACCACGTCCCATGCACCGGAGGCGGCACCGGTGAGGTTGAACTGGCAGCGCAGCGTGTTGCCGATCATCTGGACGGAGGATCCCGCGATGTCCGCGCGGCCCGGCTTCTTCAGTTTGACGGCGGTATTTGATGCAAGCTTGGTGCCGGAAATGTCCACGGTCACGGTGGATCCCGCGTTGCCGCTTGATGGAGAAATGCCCGTCAAGCCGAGCGGCGGGTCGAATGGCTGGACCGTGCCGCTGATAGTGTATTGGCCAAGCGAACCATACACCGTGTAGCCCGACGGGGGACTGACCAGCGGGGTTCCAGCGGCGGAAGGTTTGAGAACCAGGTAATAGGTGCCTGCGGCGGCGACCGTCGTCGAAATGGAAGCTGTTGCCAGGGCGGCTGGATTGCTGGAGGTGATGAGGGTCTGCGAGCTATCATAGAGTTCAAGAATGACGTCGAGGTTGCCGCCCCAAGTATCGGCGTCGCAGCGGTAGGGGTTTGCCGTAAAGGAGATGGCTCCCACCCCCGTGGTGAATGAAAAGACATCCGGATCATTGGTGGTCTCGACAATACCCTTCTGGGAAATCGCGTTGTTTGTGGCGACCACTGCCGTGGCGCCCGCAAAGTTGTCTCCATGGTCGTCGGTCCGGTAAGGAATCCTGCCGCTCATGATTGAAAGGTCGTCCTGCAGCTGATTTGCATTGTAGTATTCTCCTTTGGACCACTGTGAGACGTTTTGGTTGTAGCCGGTGCCCATGATGGGGCCCCAGGATGGGGCGGATGTCGTCGCGACATGTCCGCCGTAATAGGCCTGTGTGGATGTGCCATCATGGGAGAGCCCCATGTTGTGACCCATCTCATGCGAGGCGGCTTCGGCAACGATGGCTTCGTTTCCACCGCCGTTGGTGCTGGTCACCCAGGCAGGCTGATAGGTAGGAGAGTAGGTGGAGTTGCCAAAAACACCGACGTAGGCGATACCACCATAGCCAAAGTGGGGTAGCTGCACCCCGCTGTTGTCGGTGGTTTCACAAATCATCAGCCAGCCGACGAAGTCCTTGTTGCCGGTGTAGTTGTCCGGGTCATAGGCGGTATCCGTGGTCACGTTGACGTCGAAGGGCGCGTAGTCCTCCGCCACCCGTTCATAAATCCGCCGCATCCACGTCTGCTCCGCATCGTTGAAGGTCGTCCTGTCCGTATCCTGGGACCAGACCTTGACATCGTAAGCCGTCGTATTCCAAGCCGTCCCCGAAACGATCCCGCCGTTGAAGTCCAAATAGATGTGCCGGGTCGCTCCGGGCTTGGAGTTGTAGGCGGGAGGAGAGCCGACCGGCACGGGCACGGCGGCATAGGCGACGGGTGGTTCGGTGGTGTCGGCAGGCGCCTCGGTGGTGTTCCCGGTTGCGGTCGGGCTGTCGTTTGTCGCCTCGGGCGCAGCGGGTCCGTGTGAATGACCTTCGCAATTGCCGTGACTGTCAGGGCATACGATGAAGATGCCGCCACCATCGTCCACGCGGAGGTGCTCCGCGGCGTCGAAGGCACTGAAGTCAAACGTGTGCAGCCACTTGATCGCTTTGTCCCTCGCCTGGGGGCTGAGCTTCGGAAGCTGGCTTTGGAGCTTTCCGGCCGGAAGTTCTTCGACGGTAAAGGGGTTTCCTTTGCCAAACGCCTTGCGGGCTGGGGTCTGGGCGAACGCCATTGAAGTGGCGAGGCCCAGACAGGCAACTATGGCAACAGTGGTCGGAAACAAGGGTTTTTTCATGAGGGCGGAACGATGGGAGGATCACAACTCCTGAGTTAGAAGCGGTTCTGACATCGGTCAAGTGAGTGGTTATTGCCCTTCTGCCGCGTCAGCCGGCGGCATCGCTTGCGGGCGGAGACGCAGGGTGATCTTCGAATCGATGGCGGGCAGCTTTTCGCCATCGACCTGCCACATCCGCAGGCTGTCGGCATGTTCATGGATGCCGGGCAGGCAGAGCAGTTCGTCGCCGAAGGTGGCGAGGGAGATGACGTTGCCGCTCTGGTCGCAGAGGTAATTGCGGGGCTCTCCGGCTTTTCCGTCGAGAATGGATCCGGCGAACAGGAAGGTGTGGGTCGGGAATTTCACGGGCTTGGCGCCTTCGCCGGGTGCGGTGCGGCCGGTTTCGTTTTCCGTGTCGGCCGAGGTGATGAAATCGCTGATCGGGTGCTCCGCGTCCTTGCCGTTCGCATCCTTGAAGACGAGGAAAACGCCCACCGCGCTGCCCTTGGGCGGGATTGAAATGAACCGCGTGCCTTCGGGATCGAGCGCCTTCTGCATCGCTGGATTGCCCGGTTTGGAGCGCAACAACAGCAGCGCGGTGTGAATGTGGCTGGGCTTGGCTTCGACCGCGATGATCGCCTCGTGCTCCTTGGTGTTCTTGGTGCAGGCGATCAGTTCGAGCATGCCCTCCGTCAGGCAGACGCGGGCATCGACGTCCACAGACCACTGCTCGACGTTGATTTTCACGCCCGGCATGGCCAGTTTTTCGAGCGCGGCTTTCAGTTCGGGTGACAGCTTTGCCGCCGCTTCCGACTTGGGTGTATTCGCACCCGGCAAAGCTCCGGGAGTGGGTTTTTCCTCGGCGGACAGGGCGAGCGGGATGGCGAGAAACGCGCAGGTGATGGAGCGGAAGGTCATGCTGGGGAAAAAGCTCTCACGCCTTGAGCGCAAAGGCAAGGCGGCGAAACGGCGGCGTTTCATGGCTAGGGCGCAGGCCGTGAGGATTTGAAGGGATGGCGGGTTTCTGGCTGGATCAAGAAGCCTGTGAAATAAATTGGGGCGCAACGTCTCGCGCGCAAGTCCAAGGTCGGGATTGACGCAAAAGAGCGCTAGATTTTCGCATAACGGCGTCCAAAACATCTTGCCCTGCAAGTCGCCCCCTGCCTTCATCAGGCGTGAGGTTCACCGGTGCACGGATGATGTCGCGGCGATGTCGCAGGCGTCTTTCCTGCCGGAAAGCAGCACGCGATTACGGAGCGTCTCCCATCCCGGGTTAATGGGTTTTCCCGGGATGGGGGCGTCTCCAAGATTGATACGCCGACCGTTCATTTGGACGGGGCGATTTATTTGCTGGTTCGTCCGTGCAAAACTGGAAGAGGATTTTTTTTCGTTAAAATGTTAAAATCGATTGGTGCTGGTTGATCGGGCGATGTTCCGACATCGCCTGTTTGAACAAACGTTTCAAATCAACCAACACCATGAG
>NZ_JBIKBQ010000033.1:0-32586 GCF_058122085.1 Luteolibacter sp.
GTCGATCTCGGCGTCCTCGGTGGCGGTGCGTAGGACGAGGTGGTCGACAACGAGGGCGGATTTGGTCATCAGTGTTTCCATGGCAGGCTGAAACGGCCAAAACGGAGGCCAATGTCTGGTATTTTCTTAAATCGCCAATGAACATCGACCATGGCTGATTTCCGGGCAACCGCCCTGGGAGCGGCCTGCCGCGGGGAAATTACGTCTTGAATCCCGGCTCCGATTCAAACCATGATCCCCACAGACCATGCCGAAAACCGGAGCCGAACAAGAAACCATTTACGAGGGCATCCCAGCCTCTCCCGGTATCGCCATCGCTCCCGTCCACGTCGTCGCGCGCGGGTTTTCGGCTCCGGAGGTTTATGAAATCCCCGAGTCCGAGGTGGAGCGCGAGCAAGAGCGCTTCCGTCAGGCGCTTGAAATCACCAAGCGCCAGCTGATCGAGCTGCAAAGCCGGCTGGAGGATCTATCCGGCAACAACGAGAGCGGGATTTTCGAGGCGCACGTGATGATTCTCGAGGATCGCTCCGTGGTGGACCGGGTGCTGCTCGCCATCGAGCGCCGCCTGCAAAACGCCGAATACGCGTTCTACGCGGTGATGCAGAATTTCCTCGAAGCGATGCGGCGGATTCCCGACCCCTATCTGCGGGAACGCACCGCGGACATCGAAGACGTCGCCCAGCGGGTGTTGAGGAATTTCAGCACCGAGGGCGATACCCGCCCGCAAGGCCCGGAGGACCAGCACGTGCTGGTCGCTTACGACCTCGCGCCCTCGGACACCGCCTCGATGAACCGCCGGCACGTGTTAGGATTCGCCACCGAGCAAGGCAGCGTGAACTCCCACACCGCGATTCTGGCGCGCGCCTTCGGCATTCCCGCGGTCGTTGGGCTCGATGGCGCGGTGATCGACATCATCGCGTTGACGCCGTCGATTCTCGACGGCTACACCGGCAAACTCATCCTGCATCCCGCTCCGGAAACCCTGGAGCGCTACAAGCGGCTGATGCTCGCGAAGGAAAAAGTCCGCAGCTCGCTCGACGCGATGCGCGGCGCCGCCACGCAAACCGTCGATGGACGGCCGCTCACGGTTTCCGCGAACATCGAACTGGTCGATGAATTGTCGCTGGTGAAACGCAGCGGGGCGAAAGGCATCGGCCTCTATCGGACGGAGTTTCTGCTGCTCAACGGCGAGGAAATGCCGGACGAGAAAAGCCAGGCGGAAGTCTATTCGAAGGTGGCCCGCGAGATGGCTCCGCACACCGTGATCATCCGGACCCTCGATGCCGGCGGCGACAAACTGCCGGTGGAACCGCTCACCGACATCGAGCCCAACCCTTTCCTCGGTTGGCGCGGCATCCGCGTTTCCCTGGCGCGTCCGGCGATGTTCCGCGAGCAGATCCGGGCGATCCTCCGCGCCAGCGCCTTCGGCAAAGTCGCGGTGATGTTCCCGATGATCTCCGGGCTTTCCGAAGTCTGGCGGAGCAAGGACATGGTCCGCCGCTGCATGGACGAGCTGGAAAAAGAAGGTGTCCCGTTCGACCGCGACCTGCCCGTCGGGATCATGATCGAGGTCCCCGCCGCGGCGCTTTGCGCGGACCTGCTCGCGCCGGAAGTCGACTTTTTCTCGATCGGCACCAACGACCTGATCCAATACACCGTCGCCGCCGACCGGGTGAATCCCCACGTCGCCGATCTCTATCGGCCCACCCACCCCGCGGTCATCCGCTTGATCAAGCGCACGATCGACGCCGCCACCGACAACGGCATTTGGACCGGCGTCTGCGGGGAAATGGCCGGTGACATCCGCCTCACTCCGCTGCTGCTAGGCCTCGGCGTGGAGGAACTTTCCGTCGGCCCGCAGCAAGTGCCGCGGGTCGGCCAGGCGATCCGCTCGCTGAGCCACGCCGAATGCTCGGCGATGGCGGACGAGGCGCTCCGCCACTCCCGCAGCCAGGGAGTCCTCGATCTCTCGCTGTCGCTCGCCCGCAAGCACTATCCGGAGTTGTTGGATTGAGGCTGCCGGTTTGCGCATGCTGAGACTGACGAGAAGACATTGGGCGGCTGGATTTTTTCCGTTACGATCACGGCATGACGACGAGCCCCAAACTGAAGATCCGCCGCGCCGGAGAGCGCGGCCATGCGAACCACGGCTGGCTCGACAGCTGGCACACGTTCTCCTTCGCCGACTATTACGATCCCGCGCACATGGGATTCCGCTCGCTGCGTGTCATCAACGACGACCGGATCGGCGCGGGTGGCGGCTTCCCGACCCATCCCCACCGCGACATGGAGATTTTTTCCTATCTGCTCGCGGGAAATCTGGCCCACAAGGATTCGATGGGAAACAGCCGCGTCCTCAAGCCCGGTGAGATCCAGATGATGCGCGCGGGGACCGGCGTCCAGCATTCCGAGTTCAACCCCTCCTCCACCGAGCCGGCGCATCTGCTGCAAATCTGGATCACTCCCGACACCCGCGGTCTTGCTCCGGCTTATACCGAGTGGACGCCCGCGCCGGGTCACGAGAACAATGTCAAAACCCTCGTGATTTCCTCCGATGGTCGTGACGGCTCGGCGACCATCGCCCAGGACGCCTCGATCTATCTGCTGAAACTTCGGCCCGGAACCCAGACGAGTCACCCGCTCGCCGCCGGCCGCGGCCTCTGGCTGCACGTCGCCAAGGGCACCGTGCTCGTCAACGGGATCCCGCTGACTGCGGGTGACGCCGTCTCCCTCGAAGAACCTGGCGAAATCGAAATCACCTCCATCGACAGCGCCGCCGAGGCGATCCTTTTTGACCTCAAATAAATCTCCAACCGAACACATCATGATGACTGATCCACTCTTCCAACCGCTCCAAGCCGGCGCGCTCCACCTTCCCAACCGCATCGTGATGGCGCCGCTCACCCGTTGCCGAGCGTCGGCCGGCCGCGTGCCGAACGCGATGATGGCGGAATACTACGCCCAGCGCGCCTCCTTCGGCATGATCCTGTCGGAAGCAACCTCAATCTCGCCGCAGGGCGTCGGCTATCCGAACACTCCCGGCATCTGGTCCGACGAGCAGGTGGAGGGATGGAAGCTCGTCACCCGTGCCGTCCATCAGGCGGGCGGCACGATCCTGCTCCAGCTCTGGCACGTCGGCCGGATTTCAGATCCGGTCTATCTGGATGGCGCGCTTCCCGTCGCGCCAAGCGCCGTCGCCGCTGCCGGGCATGTCAGTTTGATCCGCCCGGAGAAGGAATTCGTCACGCCCCGCGCCTTGGATCTCTCGGAAATTCCCGGCATCATCGAGGACTACCGCCGCGCCGCGGAGAACGCGAAGGCCGCGGGTTTCGACGGTGTCGAAATCCACGGGGCCAACGGTTACCTGATCGATCAGTTCCTCCAGGACTCGACCAACAAGCGCACTGACGAATACGGCGGGCCGGTGGAAAACCGCGCCCGCCTCCTGTTGGAAATCACCGATGCCGTCGTCTCCGTATGGGGCGCGGACCGGGTGGGCGTCCACCTCGCCCCCCGAGGCGACGCGCATGACATGGGGGATTCCGATCCTTCCACGGTCTTCCATCACGCTGCCCGCGAGCTCGGGAAACGCAAACTCGCTTTTCTGTGCGCCCGCGAATCGCACGACCAGCCTGCGCTCGGGCCTTCGCTCAAGCAAGCCTTCGGCGGCGTCTTCATCGCTAACGAAGGCTTCACCGCCGAAACCGCGCGCGAGGCGATTCGCTCCGGCGCTGCCGATGCCGTGGCTTTCGGAAAGGCCGCCATCGCCAATCCCGACCTGGTCGAGCGCTTCTGCACGGGAGCACCGCTCAATCCGCCGGACTCGGCCACGTTTTACGGCGACGGCCCCGTGGGCTACACCGACTATTCATTCCTCGAAACCACATCCGTCCAACCATCATGAAAAAACCACGCATCCTCGCCTTCGGCGGCAGTCTCCGCGCCGAATCTTACAATCAGAAACTCGCCGCCATCGCCGCCGAAGGAGCGCGCGCGACCGGAGCGGAAGTCACCCTCATCGCGCTGCGGGGTTTCCGCATGCCGTTGTTCGACGAGGACCTCGAAGCCGAGGAAGGCATGCCCGAAGCCGCGCGGAAATTAAAAGCTCTCTTCGCGGATCACGACGGCCTCATCATCGCCTCCCCGGAATATAACAGCACGATCACTGCCGCCCTCAAGAACGCCATCGACTGGGTTTCCCGCGCGACCACGCCGGACGAACCGCCGCTTTCCGTATTGAGCGGGAAATCCGCGGCCATCCTCGCGGCATCGCCCGGTGGCTATGGCGGCTCGCGCGGCCTGGCCCAGTTACGGCCGTTTTTAGTGAACATCGGCATCACCGTCCTGCCGGAGCAGGTGACGATTCCAAAGGCGCACGAGGCCTTCGATGCGACTGGAAATCTGACAGATCCCGCCCAGGCGGCCGCGGTCAAAGGACTCGGAGCGAGCCTTGCCGCAAAACTCGCCTGATCCGGGCATGCATTTTGATGGCGGAATTTCCAAGGCGGGTGCATGTTATGCGGATGAATGAATCGAATTCAGACACCCACAGCAAAACCATCGGCTACCTTTTGTGGATCTTTGGCTTCACCGGAGCGCATCGGTTTTACTACGGCAAGCCGGTCACCGGAGCCATCTGGTTTTTCACCGCGGGCCTGCTGGGAGTGGGCTGGCTCATCGACCTGTTCCTGATTCCCGGGATGGACAGGCAGGCGAGCCGGCGATTCAGGGCCGGCCCCTATGACTACTCGGTCGCGTGGATCCTTCAGACCTTTCTAGGAGCGCTCGGCATCCACCGCTTCTACATGGGCAAGATCGGGACCGGGCTGATCTGGCTGCTCACCGGCGGCTTGTTTCTCGTCGGCTGGCTCTATGATTTCTGCACCCTCAACGAGCAGGTGGACGAGCTGAACCGATAGTCCGCCTCAAATTCCACAGTCTCCAAAAGAAGGCCTCCAAGGTGCGCGACCCGCCGCACAATTTCGCCTTTCCGAACTCTCGCATGCTCCTTCGCATCCATTCCATTTCACTTCCGGCTTGGTTTCGCGGAGACTTGCGACCGATGGGCTCCTGAAATCACTACAAAAAACGGCACTCTGCGAGGGCGGGAAGGAAAGTTGGTTGTCAAGTAGGGGGACGGGGTGGTAACAGCCTGAGCATGCGAATGCAAATTATCGGATTCATGTGTTTCTCGGCCGGGATGGGGCTGGCTTCGGAGGCGGTGGAGGCACCATGGGCCCGTAACGCTTTCGATGTGGAAACAGGGGTGCTTTGGGGAGTGGGAGACAATACGCCGCTGGATTACACACTGGTGCAGACGGAGTTTTCGTGGAGGAGCCCATTCGTATTGAAGAAGGAATTTGATAACGGATCGGCCTTGGTGGTGAGGAGTCACGCCTCGCTGATAGCCACTTGGGTGGAAGAGGGGCCGGAGAATCATTACTTCGGGATCTCAGGTTCGCCATCGGTGGAGTGGTGGTCCGCGGACCAGAAATGGTCGGCGTATTTTGCCATCGGTGGGGGATTCGGCGTGATCGACAGCACGGATGTGGTGGGCGGCCAAGGCCAGGATTTCACCCTCAACTGGTACGCCAAAACGGGGCTTCAGTATCAACTGAATGAGGGAACGGCGGTATTCGCAGGGCCGTTTTTCCAACACATGTCAAATGGCGGAGCCACCACGCCGAACCCGGGGATCGACGCGCTGGGATTCTCTTTAGGGATGAGTTTCTCGTTTTGAGAAACGCCTTAATTTAGTCTCATTTCCACGGGTAGCTCGTGCGTGCAGCATCGAAAATGTCGGCGGGAAGCTTCTTGTCGAAAACCGGAGGTGAAAACTCGGTGACGATGACAGTGCCGTCTTTTTGAGTCCATTCGATGCGTTCGGGAAACGAAGTTCGGGTGTTGATCTGCATGACCATCGACTTGATCACACGTTGCAATCGGCCTTTCGGCACCAGACTGACGACGAAATGCTCGTCAACGATATTGATGCCACCGGTTGAGAAAGCCTGCTGGATATTGTCGAACGACGCGCTTTCGCCGATGCCGAGCATGAGGAGCAGCGGCTTCACGCGGCGGTCGTCGGGATCGAACGCGGAAGTTTTCCCGGACTCATCTGTGAGGTGGACTTTCGTTCCATCGTAAACGGCGCTTTGGACAAGTGGGTCACCGAGTTGCCAGCGGAAGGACTTGCCGGGGATGAGCCAGAGGTGGCCACGGATGACGATGTCCTGGGTGAGGGCCGGAATTTTTTTGGTCTGTTTGACGTTCACGCTGACCGTCTGGTGTTCCGCCCGTTTTGCCAGCGCGGTTTTCAGGGGCTCTAGGGAATCGGCCGAGACAAGGCCGGGAAGGAGGAGGAAGGCGATGGAAATCAAGCGTACGGTCATGCATCCGGCTACACGAGGTGGTGGGCAACATCAACCCACAAAAGTGTTGTGGAACGGCGGGTGGGCTTTAGCGTCGCCGGGTGTTTCATCGGCACCGGCTCATCATCATCCTGCTTCTGGTGGTCGGCATTTCGATCACGGGATTGATGCGGTTGCGCTTCGAGACGAATATTTTGGAGGTCCTTCCGCAAAATCTGCCATGCGTTGAGGCGTTGAAGGTATCCCAAGAGCAATTCGGCAACGACCAGCAAGTGGTGGTGTTGCTGCAAAGCGAAGGGGAGGGAGTCGATGAGGAGGATGTCGCGGATTTGGCGGCGCACTTGAGAGAGAAGCTGCCTGGTGCGAAGGTGCTTTATAAATCCGAGCTGGAGGAGGATCCGGCGGCGTTCGGAAAGGCACTGGCGGAAATCTGGCGTTACGCTCCGCCGGCGGACGTGAAGCTCATGTCATCGCGCCTGCTGGACAAAGAGGCGCTCGAATCCCATATCGGCAAGGTGATGGCGGAAATCCGCGGATCGTTTGATCAGGAAAAATCGACGATGGCGGCATACGATCCGTTGGGTTTCCTTGGGCATCCTGTGATTCGGGGGTTCATCGAGAGCGGAATATCGTTTCAGTCGGATGATGGAAAATCGCGGATTCTGTTGATTCAAAACCCGCGCCCGACGACAGATTATCATGTGGACGCCGCGCGCTTGGGCGATATCAGGTTGGCGATCCAGAACTGGCCCGGGATGAAGGAGTTGGGCTTGTCTTTCGCGCTGACGGGCGGTCCCGTTTTCAATGCGGAGATCGGGGCCGGGATGGAGAAGGACATGTCCGGGACGATCCTGCTCACTTCGGTGCTGATCGGGTTGTTGTTCTTGATCGTGCAGCGGCGTCCGGGGCAGTTGCTGATGATTTCGCTGCAGCTGGCGCTTACCTTTGTCATCACCATGGGAATCGGCGGATGGGTGTTTGGCACGCTCAACTTGGTGAGTGTCGGCTTCGCCGCGATTCTGCTAGGGCTGGTGGTCGATTACGGAGTCGTCATCGCCCGCGAATCCATCGGCGGTTTTGTCTCGCCAGGAGCGTTGAGACGCGAGCTTGCCCCGGGGATCATCTGGGCTGCGCTGACCACGGCCATCGTGTTCGGATTGCTGACTTTGAGTGCTTTCAATGGAGTCCGTCAGCTCGGTGGGCTGGTGGTGATCGGCTTGATCGCGGGCGTATCCGTGATGCTGGTTTTCACACCGATGTTCCTCGGGAAATATCCGAGCAAGAAGGCGAAGCAAATGCTGAAGCCACCGTTTTTCGGGGCAGTGGCCGCACGTTGGACGATGGCCGCCTGCGCCCTGGTTGCCGTCGGAGTTTTCGTTACCAAGGGGGAACCGGGTATCAGTTTCAATTTCTCGATGGTCCAGCCGGACTCCAGCGAGGCGGCGGCGACCTTCTCGCGGATTCAGGAAAAGTTTCCGGCATGGTCGGATCGGAATCTCCAAATGATTGCCACGGCCGACTCCTGGGAAGAGCTGCGAGAGGCGGCCGGAGTGGCCCAAGACCGGCTTTTGAAGCTGAGCCGGGACGGGGTTGTGTTGAATTACCAATGGCCGGTGGAACTGATTCCAGACAGCGTGGCGGAGAAGGAGAACCAGCAGGCATTGGCGGAAATCTCGGGGAAACGGGTGGAAATCATCCAAACATTGGAATCACAAGGTTTCAGCCAGAGCGGCGTGGCCGTGGACAAGATCGTCTTGGAGACGCTGTCGGGCACGCAAAACCCGGCGGACGCGAAAGCCTTGACCAAGCACTTCCTAGTGCAGACGCCCGGTGGGAAATACCACTTGGCGGGAAATCTCACCGTCGCGAAGCCGGTCACCGTGGAAAACATCGGCATGCTGGACCCGCTTTTCACCGACAAGTTCACCCTCACGGGTTGGTCCGTGATTCAAGCGGTGTTGCAGCCCCGTGTGAAAAAGGATTTCCTCATGATTTTCCTGCCCGCCACCGCAGTGCTGCTGCTCACGCTCGTCGGGATTTTTCGGTCGGTCCGGGACGCCGCCATCAGCATTTCCGTGCTCTTGATCTCGCTAGCGCTGGTGAATGCAGTTGTCGCCGCCACCGGCCAGACGTGGAACTTTCTCAGCGTGATGGCGATTCCATTGATCGTGGGCACGGGCATCGACTACAGCATTCACCTGATTTTCGCACTGCGCCGCAGCGGCGGAGACCAAGGCCAAGTCTGGAACGGAGTGGGGAAAGCGATCTTCTTCTGCGGGGTGTCCACAGCGATCGGTTTCGGATCGCTGCTTTTCTCATCCAACGAGATGCTGTGGAGCATGGGTCTGCTGTGCGGCCTCGGGATTCTCATAACCACCGCGTTAAGCTTGTTTGTAATACCCGGATTGTGGCAGCGGCGAGGCCAATGAGGGTTCATTCGCTTCCTTGGCCAGCGGGGTAAAGACGAGCTTCACTTCAAGTCGCAGCCAGATGCGGATCCCCATCCACAGGTGCTTTAAGCTCGATAAATCCGGGTTGAAGCTAGTGGTGATGATGAAGCTTTCATTGAGGTTCTTGTCCCCGTAGATGCCGGCGGCGATTTTCTTTTTGGCCAGCTTCACCAAGCGGCGGTTGTAGAATGCCATGAAGACCGCGAAAGCGTGACCGATGGAAGTGGAGTAGGGCATTTCCGCGAACTCGACGTCCTCGTCGGTGTAAACACCTCGGACAGGCCCGACAAAGTAGGTTGCGATGTCCATGAGAAACGCGGCGTGCATCAACTCCGCATCTCCGATGTACCAGTATTTGTCCTTGTACAACGCGTTGAACCAGTCGAAATAGCTGCGTTTGAACTCGCTGTTGCGCTTGATGATGCCCTCCTTGACGCACTCGCCGCTGTAGTAGCTACGGAGCAGGGTGTAGGTCGAGTAAACCGTGTGCGCGCAGTAATCCAGACCCTGGCTGTAAAGCGGATCCATGAAACCGCAGGCGTCGCCGACGATGGTCCAGCCGTCGCCGACGACCTCTTCGGACCAATAGGCTAGGTCCTTGTAATAGCAGTTGTCGTTTTCCACGGCTTCCGCGTTTTCAAACAAGACCTTGCCAACGGGCTGCTTGAGCAGGTGTTCCTTGATCCGCTCGCAAATCTTGCCCTCCTCCGGCGGGGTGAAAAGGCGTGAGTCCCAAGTGAGACCTGCGCTGACCTCGCCGCTGTCGAGCGGGATGATCCAGCACCACCAGCCGAAGCCCATGAGGTGGTTGGTGGCGAAGCCGCGTTGTGAAATGACCTTGGGGCTCGCGCCCTCCATCTGCATCGCCCCGTCGTAGGAATCGAGAGGATTGACGTTTTTGAAACGGGTCCACATCGATGCGGTCGGGTGCTCTCTCGCATGGGACCGCCAGGTTTTGCGCATTTTAGCAATCTTTGCGGATTTTCCCGAGGCGTCGATAAACCATCCCGCCGTCACCGTGCGGGATTGGCCGTCGTCGGTTTTGTAAGTGACGGTGTTTTTTCCGATGCCGCCGAGGTCGAGATTTCCGATGATGGCGGGGCGCGCCAATTCGCAGCCGAGTTCCTCTGCCTGCCGGAGCAACTCGGTATCGAGCGTCATTCGGTTGACTTGGAACGTGGGCAGGCGGCCTTGGAAGGCGGGACCGAGTTCGGTGGATTTCCCGGGGGCGTTCTCTCCGTCCTGGTGAAACCACATGCGGAGTCCGTGTTTCATCACATGCCTCGTGTTGAGATGCATGCCGACACGCAGCACGCGAGTGAGGAAACATCCGGCGACCTCCGAGGTGCTTTCCCCGACTTTGCGGGTGAATTCCGCGCTGCGTTCGATGAGCAAGATGCGCAATTCCGGAAACTGGCGCTTGAGAAGCAGGGCAGTGGAAGATCCGGAAAAAGCACCACCCATGATGATGACGTCGTAGTCTGCGGAACGATCGATTCCATCAGCGATCGATCGGGGTTCCCGGTGATTCATGATTTGCATGGTTGATCAGTGGTGAGGTTATGGGTAGGAAAGTCGTCTTGCAAACAACGCCCGCCAGATGACCGCAGATAGAAACTCCGAAACCGCGATAAAGCAAGAGGCGGATGTGTCGCGCTTCGGACTTTTCGGAGATTTCCCGACGCGCGCCATGTCGGCTGCGCTGAGATGGTCGGGCATGCCCCGGTTCATCGAGGCTGGGGTGCTCTATTTTTGCGCGTTCATCGTGCTGGTTCTGGCCCATGCCCAAAGACGGGCGATCCGCCGGAACCTCAAGGTGATTTGGCCCGACTTATCTTGGGCGGAGGGCTATGTGGGGGCTTACCGCGTTTTCGTAAACTTCGGCTGGACGTGTATCGACGGCATGCGCACCCGGCTGGGGCAAAAGGTCGTGACGTGGGAAATCGACAACCTGGAGATCTTCGAGAAACTTCGCACCACACCGGGAGCAGCCATCATTGCCACCACGCATACGGGGAATTACGATCTAGCAGCGGCTTTTTTCTCGCCCAAGTTCGGACGCGATCTCCACACCGTGCGGGCTCCGGAGCGGTCTCCAATTCTCCAGGAAATCCGGCGCAAGGAATTGGAGCGGGATGCTCGGCGTTACAAGCATTTCAAAGTCCATTACAACTCATCGGATAGCTTGCTGGGGATCGAGTTGGCACGGTTGTTGATGGAGGGGGAACTCGTCGCCATCCAGAGCGATCGCGTGATCGGGGACGTGGCGGCCATCGAGGTGCCCTTGGAAAATAGAAGCGTGAAAATCCGCCTGCCAAGGGGGCCCATGGTTTTGGCGGCCCTAGCAAAATGCCCGAGCTTTCCGCTGCATGTGGTTCGTGCCGGCTACCGCCACTACCACATCATCTTCCGGGAACCCTTGGTCGTCTCCCCGCGGAAACCGGGCGCGCCGATCCGTGAAATGGACTGCGCGCGCGCATGGGCCGGGAACCTCATGGGCTTTCTGGAAGAGCACGGTCTGCAATGGCTCGTTTTCGAGGAGGCATTCACCGAATGATCTTGGCTCAGACATTGAGAATGCTGCTGATCGCCTTCATGCTGGGCGGTGGAATTGTCGCCGCAGCAGCCGGGTATTTTCAGATAGGGATCCTCATGCATGCGGTTATCGTCGCTTTTCTTCTCACTGGAACCCTGAATCCCTCCTCACGGCTTTTCGGCCCAGTGCAAACCCTATGCGCAAAAGGAATCTGGCTAACCTTGGATGACGGGCCTGATCCCACCGATACCCCGGCGATTCTCGACTTGCTAGACCGCCACGCGGCAAAGGCGACCTTTTTTGTGATTGGCGAAAAGGCCGCGAAACATCCCGAACTGATCCGGGAAATTCACCGCCGCGGCCATCAACTCGGCAACCACAGCTGGAGCCATCCGCGTCTGTCTTTCTGGCGCCTCGGACCGGTGGCGACCTGCCGGGAAATTGTGAAATGCCAACGGGTCATCAAGGAAATCACCGGCGAGGCTCCGAAGATTTTCCGCGCGCCGGTGGGGCATTACAATATTTTCGTCCACCCGGTTTTGAAGCAGGAGGGCTTGAGTCTGATCGGCTGGAACAGCCGGGGCTTCGATGGAGGCAGCTATCCACTCGAGGAGGTGAATCGGAGAATCCGCGAATCGGCACGCGAGGGAAGCATTGTCCTCGCTCATGAGGCCACGCCCATCGCCTTGGAGGTGGTGACCGCAATCCTCGCCCTAGCCAAGGAAAACGGCTGGGAGATTGCTATCCCTGACGTCTCGCCAGGATGAGGTAGTTGTTGAAAGGAGTGCCACCCCAGAAAGGGCGGATTTCCACGACAAGGCCTTGCGCTTCGAGCACTTCCCGGAAAAATGCTTCGGTGGGATAATGCACGGGTGCCGACTTCATCCAGAACGTGCATCGGGCGATGATGTCGCCTGCTAGAGTCGTGTAAAAACGAAGGCTCTTTTCGAACAAACCGCTGCGGACGACCAGCGTTCCGCCCGGCGCAAGCCTTGCCGCGGCAGATTCTAACAGAATCGTTTTCTCCGGGGTGTCGAAGAATTGGAGGATGTCGAGAATCGCCACATCTCCGCTGTGTTCCGGCAGATCCCGCCGGGCGTCGCCCTGACTGAGGCTGATGTCCGCATAGGCTCCCTTGGCGATGAGTTCGCGGCCGCCCTTGATCTTGCTTGCGTCATAGTCGAATCCCGTGAAGGCGTTCGCCCATCCGCGTTCGCGCAGATACATCCCGAGAATGCCGATGCCGCAACCGATGTCGAGTAGGGGCAGTGGGCTGGATTTGAGTTCGCTAAAAACTCCGTCGTAGAGTGGATCGGTCCGCAATTTGCAGGAAACGTAGTGCCGCAGCCACGTGCCGTCGCACAAGGATGAGATGCGAGCAGCGATTCGGGTGGGTTCAGACATCGGAAAGCGGGGCGTAATTTTTCAGAGGATTTTTTCGCCGCAAGAGCAGGATCGGCAACCGGAGCAGGAAGCCGGCGAACAAGCGGATGTGCATCGCGGTGAGCAGGGTGTTGTCGCGCAAGTAGCGGAACTGGCTGATTCCACCCTCTTCCGCGCTCAGGTATTTCACCGGCGTGGGGAGATTGATCACAGGAAGTCCTTTCCAGCAAAGTCTCACCGCGACCTCGGGATCGAAGTCAAACCTGCGGGCGAACATCGTTTCCGAAAAAACCATTTCCAACGGCGCGATGGGATAGAGCCGCATCCCGAAAAGTGAATCGTGAATCCCCCACCCGCAGGTCTCCAGATTGGCCCACCAGTTGGAGATTTTCCGCCCCTTCACCCGCAGGGATGGCGCGGAGGAGTCGAACACCGGCTCGCCGAGCACCAGCGCTTCGGGGTGGGCTTTCCCCACTTCCATGAACCGGGTGATGTGGTCGGATGGGTGCTGACCGTCGGCGTCCATCGCGAGGGCGTGTGTGAAACCTTCCGCTCCGGCAAGCGCTATTCCCCGCCGGATAGCGGAGCCTTTGCCGCCGTTCTCCGGCAGACGGTGAACTCTCAGTCGGGCGTTTCCGCCAATTGCGAGGTCCTCCAGATTCGCATCGCTGCCATCCGTGCTGCCATCGATCATGACGAACACGTCATCCCACGCATCGAGCGCGCTGGCCAGCGTCCGCCGAAGCAAGGGCCCGGAATTGTAGGAGGGTATCAGGACGCAGGCTTTCATTCCGCGCCAGGGAAATGAAGTGTTTTGCGGTGGGACACAATTTCGAATTCATCCTCTGGAGAATATTGCCCGGCGCGGCGACTCGGCTCAGCCCAACTCCTTGCGAAAAATTTCCTCCAAGCGCTCCGAGAAATCCCTCACTTTTTCGTCCGGTTGAATCAGGATTCGTTCTCCGACACGAATCGAGATCGAGATCGGCAGATGCGGCATCCGCCAAATCGGCCAACCCTTCTGCAGGTAGCGGCTGTTCGATGAAATGAAGACCGGCAGGATCGGCGCGCCCGATTGCTTGGCGAGCAGCGCAAGGCCGGGGCGAAAGGGATTGAGCACGCCGTTTTCCCTGCGCGTGCGCGTACCCTCGGGGAAAAGCAGCAGCCTGCCACCTCCCGCCAGACGCTCCATGGCCAGACGGATCATCTTGAGCCGCGGCAAATTCGGGAGAAACCCCGCGAAAAGCGCGCCATTGCGCAGAAATGGGTTTTCCAGCACTTCCGCTTTCATGATGCAGTTCAATCGCTCGAAGCGGCGGATCACCAGCGGCGCGTCCCACAAGGCCGGGTGGTTGCAAGCGATGATGAGCGGTCCCGCATCGCAGGCGTGCCGTTTCAGATCGTCATCAAAAACCCGGATGATCCCGAGCAACTCCAATCCCACGATCAATAGCGTAAGAATGGTGCCAAGCGTCCACTGCCCAAGCCTGCGATGATCCTCCTGATCGAGAAAAATCCCCGAGATCAGGCTGATGATGAGCACGGACAAGACCGCCGACGGCCAAAAAACCACCATATACGCCAGCCCGGCGAGAAACCGCAGCACGGTGGCCACGTTTTTCCCCTGCTGCTGCGGGGAGATTTCTGAATCGGGATTTGAGTTCACGGAATTTCGATGCAATCTGCGGCTCCATTCGGTGCGGCTTCATCCATGGACGGCAGCCGAACATCCACCCAACCTCGCAACGAAATCTGCTATCAATCATGCCGTTCGATCAAGAATTACTTGCTCTGCCCCACGGACCCGAATTCCGCTTTGTGGATGAAATCACCGCTTTGGAGCCTGGCGTTTCAGGTCGCGGCAGCTACACGATCACCGGCAACGAGCCGTTCCTGATAGGCCACTTCCCGCGGCAGCCGATGTGGCCCGGAGTCATCATGATCGAGGCGATCGCCCAACTCGGTGGCGTGATCGCCCAATCCGATCCAGCGCATCCCACCCTCGGGGATATGCTCCTCACGTCTGTTAGAAACGCGAAAATTCTCGGCACCGCATATCCGGGCGACGTCCTGATCGTCCAGGCCACCGTGGAGGGGCGCATGGGAAATCTCATCCAGATCGCGGGAACCGTCTCGAATGGCGAATCAAAAATCGCCGCCGCTACCGTCATGCTAGGCGGGAAGTGAGGTCGCCCTCCGATGATACAAACTCCCAGTGCCTCGGCATTTCCCAGCTTTCCACCCGCTGCCGGAGTTGTTCGCGAATGACCTTGGGCGCGTAGCCCGGCTTGACGGTTAAACGGACGCGGATTTCCCCGAATCTTTCAAAATCGCGGCTTTGTCCTCGCTCGACGACGGCCACAGCCACGCCATCGAGCTCTTCGAGAATATTTTGCAAGCGGATCGGGCTGACCTTTCTACCCGCCACGTTGATCGCCCTTCCGATGCACTGGGTGATGAAAACGCCGCCGTCCGAGACATCTCCCATATCTAGGGTGTTATAAAACCGTCCGCCGAATTCATCTTCCCACGCGGGCGAGTCGGCACCCACCGCACAGGCGTCGCTCGCCACCGCCAGCCTTCCCGTTCCATCGATCACCGCTTCGATCCCCGGAAGGATTTTCCCGACGAAATCCGCACGTTTTCTGAGCTCCCGCGAGTCATCGAAGGCGATCGCCCCAGTCTCGCTTGTACCGTAAAAATTGTGAATTTTCAGCCCGCATTCGGCATGGACCGCCGTTTCCAACTCCAGTGAAAGCGGAGAACCCGCGCAGAGTGCCAAGGAAATCGCGGGACATGCGGTCACTCCAGTCTGCCACCAAGTTTTCCAAATCGCCGGGACACCGGGCAGGAAAATCTCGCCGCCACGTTCCAGAGCCGCTTGTAGAAACATCGGCAGTGGCCCGGAAACGATCTCCAATGGAATACCTGCCAACAAAAGCGGCAGGGCAAGGCAACCGAAGCCGTAGGAATGCGCCAGCGAGATCGCCGCCAAGCCGCGCCGGCCCTCATGAAGCCCCAAACCTTGGATGTTCCTCTGCCCCTCCGCCATGACCTGCGACTCTCCGAAAAACAGACTGCGTTCGATCCCCGAAGCGCCGCAGGTCTGCTTGATGAGCACGGTGCCAGCGGGAATTCCGCAGCGGATGGGCCGGATGCGGCTGGTCTGGTTCTCCACCAAAAGCGCCGGCTTCCCGGCCCGCCACGCGGCAATCAGGGACGGGAAAAAATCTAACGATTCGCCGATCGCCGGAACCACCTCGCCGGACACATCCACCTCGCCCGCCATCTGGTCGATTTCCCGGAAACTGACGCCCGCCGGCCGTTCCGAATGCCGGAAAGCCACCTCGCCTCCTCGGCGTGTGTTGACATTTTCCCAGCGGTTTAGCAGCATTCCGCGCTCTGTCTAGCCGCTTCCAAACGACTTGCCAAGTGTAGGAATCTGGTCTTTGCCCCAAACTCTCTTTGCCGTCACCCCAAATGCCTAACATCCATCCCCCCTCTGTCGATCGGAACGCGCCTCCACGGCGCGTTTTTATCACTGGAGTCGGCATGATCTCGCCGATGGGAAATGACGAGCGAGCCCATGTCGAGGCGCTTCGCGCCGGGCGCACCCATTTTCGTGAGATCGATTTCTTCGATGTTTCCCGCCAACGGGTGAAAACAGCCGGAGTAAGCGATCCGCCCACCCTGGCATACGCCCTCACCCCGCACGAGGCTGCCCGCCTCGACCGCGGAACGTGGCTGCTGTTGCATGCCACCGCTCAAGCGATTTCATCCGCCGGACTGACCGATATCCATCCCGAGATACCCTTCATTCTCGGCACTTCCGCAGGGGCGATGGCCATCGGCGAGGCCTACTATCAAGCGGCAACCACTGCTCCCCACGGACGCCGCGGGCAGTTCGCCAGAGTGGAGCATTACCAACCACAGCGCCAATCCGGTGAAGTACAGCGCGCGCTAGGTTTCCAGGCACGCACCCAAATCATTTCCAATGCGTGCGCCTCAGGAGCAAACGCTATCGGCCACGCGTTTCACATGATCCGCAGCGGGCGCGAATCCATGGCCCTCGCCGGTGGCTACGACGCCCTTTGTCAACTGGTTTTCGCCGGCTTCGACGCCCTTCAGGCGCTCGCACCATCCGGAATCCCCCGACCGTTCGACGCACACCGCGATGGCCTCGCTCTCGGCGAGGGCGCGGCCGTGTTTGTGCTGGAATCCGCGGAAAGCATGGCTGCCCGCGGAGCAAAACCCATCGCCGAGATCTGCGGTTACGGCATGGCGACCGATCTTCACCATCTCACCCAGCCACACCCGGAGGGCACCGCTGCAGTGCGCTCGATGAGCGCCGCATGCACGCAGGCGGAGATGGTCCCAGCCGACATGCAATATATCAACTCCCACGGCACCGGCACCCCACTCAACGATATCGCCGAGGCGACCGCGATTTCCCAATGGGCCGGCGATGACGTGCAAAACATCGCCGTCAGCTCGACGAAGTCCGCGATGGGACATCTACTCGGGGGAGCCGGAGCCGTCGAGTCCGCGATCTGCTTGCTCGCCCTGAAACACCAGTTGCTTCCTGCAAACCTCAACGTCAACGAAATCGATCCAGCTTGCCAATTTGATCTCGTCCGAGAACCACGGACCGCGAAGTTGGATGTCGCGCTGACTAATTCCTTCGGCTTCGGCGGCTCGAACGCGTCGTTAATTTTCTGCAACGCCACCTGATTCCAGTATGAGCGATTTCCCTTTGTTTATTCATGGTCACGGCGCGGTCTCCGCGGCGGGAATCGGGCCAGCAGCGCTCTTCCGCGCCTGCCTCGAACCATCAACGCTCCCGACAACCCGCCTCGATCGCAGCATCGGATCAGAAACCATTTCCTACCTCCACCGACCGGTGGATGGCGAGGCACTGCGCGCCGCGATGCCGAAACACCCGCGCTTCCGCCGGTCTAGCAACATCACCAAATTCGCCGTCAACGCCGCTCATCAAGCCATCGGCGACGAACGCCTCGAGCGAATGAAAAACCACGAGCTTAACATCGGCCTCGTGTTCACCCTGCTCAACGGCTGCGTCAATTATTCTAACCGTTTCTTCAGTGAGGTTCTAGATGATCCCAATCTCGCCAGCCCACTCCTCTTTCCCGAAACCGTCTTCAACGCCCCAGCCAGCCACATCGCAGCCTATCTCGGTTGTGACGGGCCCGCTTATACGATGATCGGCGATTCCGCCACCTGGTTTTCCGCCATGAAAGTCGCCGAAGGATGGATCGCTGATGGTCATGTGGACGGCTGCTTGGTCGTTTGCGGGGAGGAAACCGATTGGCTCACGCTCGAAGGACTCGGGCTTTACTCCAAGAATCTCATCGCCACCGAGGGCGCAGCAGCCGTTTACCTCGAAGCCCGCCCATCGGAGATCCGCTTCGCAAACCTGCACGGCCCGTTTTGTTACAACGACAAGTCCGAACGCAGCGCTGCGGTGATGAAGTCTTGGACTCCCCATGTCGGCTCGACCGATGGCATTCTCATCGACGGCCTGACCGGCATCCACCGCCTCGATCGGGCCGAACTCGAGGCCTCCGCATCCTGGGCCGGCAGCCGCCTCAGTCCGGCCCGCATTCTTGGGGAAGGCATGGGCATCCGCTGCGGCTTCCAAACCATCGCCGCCATCGAGGCGCTGCACAACGGCCATCACTCGGCGGTAGTCCTCGCCAGCGGCGGCAATCAACAATCCTTTTCCGCTAGATTCATCCGACAGATCCCATGAGCGAACATGCCATCTTGATCACCGGTGCCAATGGAGGCATCGGCAACGCCACCGCCCGCTACTTTCTGAAGCATGATGAATCTTGCTTCGTCTATCTGGGCATCCGGTCCGGACGCGGCGAGGCCGACGCGCTAGTCGCGGAGTTTCCCGGAAGATGCGGCGTTCTGTCGCTTGATGTCACTGAGCGCGCGGCATGGGAAGCCGCTCTCGACCATGTCAACGGCGAGGGCCGCATCATCACCGTGCTCGTCAACAACGCCGGCCACCACGATGACCACCTCATGGCGACCATGCCCGACGACGCATGGTTCAGCGTGATTGATTCCAATCTCACCTCGACGTTCCTCGGCTCCCGGGCCGTGCTGCGCGGGATGATGGGTGAACGCTTCGGGCGCATCGTGAATGTCTCCTCTCTCAGCGCCCTGCTCTCTCCACCCGGCCAGACGAACTACGCCGCAGCGAAGGCGGGAGTCATCGCCCTGACCGCCAGCCTCGCCAAGGAGGTCGCTCGGATGGGCATCACCGTCAATGCCGTCTGCCCCGGATACATCGAGACCTCCGCCACAGAAGGCGGCAGCTCGGAGGAGAAAAAAGCCCGGAAAAATACGATTCCCATGCGCCGCTTCGGGCAGCCGAGAGAGGTCGCGGCGGCGGTTTTTTTTCTTGCCGGGCAAGACGCCGCCTATATCACCGGGGCCGCATTGAAAATTGACGGCGGCATTATTTAGGCCCGCTCCATCACAGGATCGAAATCACATGACCGAAACTTCCATTCTTCACGACGAGATCAAGAGAATCCTCCTCGATGAGCTCATGCTCGATCTCGAAATGAGCGAGATCGGGGACGAAACCCCGCTGATGGGAGCGGACAGCCTCGGCCTGGACTCTGTGGATGCCCTACAACTCGTTGTGGCCATCGAGAAACGCTTCGGTCTGAAGGTCACCGATCCGGAGGCCGCGAAGGGCATGCTTCATTCCGTCAAGACCATTGCGGACGCCGTGATTGCTTTCAAAAGCGCCTGAGCCCTGCCCGCCTTGCCCATCCGATGAACAAGCGGCACGCCAAGGCTCTGGGGCTTTTCACACTCAAGCTCGCCGGCACCGTAATCTTTCTCTGGTGGGCGATTTCCCGCGCGGAGGATCAACATGCGCTCGGTGAAAACTTCATGCTCGCACTGCGCTCGCCGTATTGGGTCGCGGCGGGAATCGCCTTCGCGTTTGTATCACTTCTCGCCAATTCCTTGCGCTGGTATTTTCTGCTGCGCGCGCAGTCGATCAGCGTGCCATTTTCCTATGTCGTGCGCCTCATGCTTTACGGTGCGTTTTTCAACATCGCCTCCTTGGGTGCCACCGCCGGGGACGCCATCAGGATCGTCCTTCTCATCCGCCGCGCGCCTGATAGAAAAGTCGGCATCACGATGTCGGTGATGGTCGATCACGTGATCGGCTTTGTGTCGAGCGGCGTCATCTTCCTCGTCGCCACCTGGTGCTTCGGAATCACTGAGCACCTCGGGGACAAAGTCGGCATGGGGATCTTCGTCGCGGCCACATGGTTCAAGGCGGGCGGCATCCTCGGAATCATCCTCAGCTTGTTCTCGTGCAGTCCCGCCATGCTTTCCTGGGGGCGCAAGCGCCTCCCCGCCATCACTAACAACCACTGGGTCGTGTCGATCTCATCCGCCATCGATCTCTACCGCACCGGATGGCGCTACGTCACCCTCGGGTTGCTCGCCTCCTTCGTCCTTTCCGCCAGTTTCTACCTAACGTTCTTCGCGGCGCTCCGGGCGCTTGATCAACATGTCGAGGCGGCGACAATCATGTCCGTGATGCCCATTGTCGATGTCGCCACGGCCCTGCCGATATCGATATCCGGCCTCGGCGTGCGGGAACGCGCCTTCGAGTTTCTCTTGGGAAAACTCACCGGCGTCCCCACTGGCATAGCCGTCACCGCATCGCTCATCGGCTTTCTTTTCACCCTCTTCTGGAGCCTCGTCGGCGGACTGGCCATCATTACCTCCCGCACCTCGGACAAAGACACACCATGACCACCGATCTCACCCACCGGATTCACAGCCTCATTGATGAAGGGCTTTTCCCACTTCACCAATCCGTCACCGAGGACACCGACCTGCTCGCCGAGGGACTCGACTCCTTGGCGCTGATGCAGCTCATCGTCCTGCTAGAAAAGGAATTTTCTATCAACATCAGCCCGGCGGACCTCGACCGGAAAAACTTTTCCACTCTGGCCAACATAGCTAATATGGTTCGGGAAAAAGCAAGTTTGCCCTAAATGGACCACGTCATCACAGCCGATGTCGTCGTCATCGGCGGCGGTAGCGCGGGGCTCTGCGCCGCCGTTGCCGCGGCTCGAGCAGGCGCACGTGTCATCCTCATCGAACGCTCCGGCACGCTTGGCGGCATGGGCACTCTCGCCAAGGTGCATACTTTCTGCGGCCTCTATCACCCGGATGTCTCTCGCCCGCCCGAGATTGCCAACCCCGGCCTGCCCGCCGAGATCGAAAACCTCATGCGCTCCCGCACCGGTGTCGGGCCCGTCAAAATGGGTAAAGTCTATGTCCTGCCGCAGGATCCCGCCGCCTTCGCGGAAATCGCCCGCAATCTCACGGCTGCTGAAAAATCCCTCGAAGTCCGCTTCGGAACCACCTGCAACTCCATCACTCCGGAACCCGGGAAATCCTTCGTCGTGGGAACGGACTCGGGAAACATCCACTGCCGCGCCCTTGTGGATGCCTCCGCAGATGCCGTGGTCGCGGATTTGCTCGGAGTCGCCCGGCTTTCCGTCGCGCCGGAGAAAAACCAACGCTCTGCCTTCATCTTCTCGCTGCAGGGCGTGGACCCCGCCGCCAGGGAAGAAACATTCCGCATGCGCCTCGCCTTGGAAATCGTCCGCGCGGTAGCCGTCGACTCACTCCCGCAGATCGCGCTGGGCACCGCCAGCCGTCCATCCACCACCCCCGGGGAAATCCATTTCACCACCGACCTCGATCCCGCCCCGTCCGCAGAACTCATGGCGATGGGTCTCGCCTTCGCAAAATCCTTCACCGGCTTCCTGCGGAAAAAGTTTCCCGAATATTCCTCCGCCTCGGCACCGCTGCCCGCAAGTCTGCCCGGCATTCGGGAAACCTATCGCTGGAACGGCCAATACATACTCACCGCCGAGGATCTCGTTTCCTGTCGAAAATTCCCCGATACCGCCGCCTACGCAACCTGGCCCATCGAGTTGCGCGGGACCACCCGCGGGCCCAAGCTACGCTTCTTCGATCACCCCCTCCCGGCCTCAATCCCGCTGCGCTCGCTCACCAGCGCCGAGATCGACGGCGTCTTTTTCGCCGGCCGCTGCATTTCCGCCACCCACGAAGCCCTCGCCTCGATCCGCGTCATGGGCACCTGCTTCGCAACCGGGCAGGCCGCCGGTCGCGCCGCCGCAGCGCATGCCCGCACTCGGCAGCGGGCATGATGCGGCCAGTTCCATAATCAATCCGGCGGCGGGCACCCCATTCTTGCAATGCAAACCGCGAACATCGCAAACTCTTTACGCAACCCGATGACCGAGCGCCCCAACATCCTGCCAGACCCCGCCCGCACTGCCGTGGTCCTCGGCTCCTCCTTCCTCGGAGTGTATGCGCATGCGGGATTCCTCAACGGCCTCGATTCCCACGGTTTCGCGCCGGCCCGCATCGCGGGATCATCCGGCGGCGCCCTCGCCGGAGCCTTCCATGCTTGCGGCATGCGCGGCGAGACTCTACGGTCCGCCACCCTCGATCCCAAGCTCCACCGCTCGTTCTTCGACCTCGGCTGCTTATGGCGATTGCCCGGCGTGGCCACATCGTTCTGGTCCACCGGCATCTTTTCCGGAAAAAACGCGATCGTCTATCTGCGCGAGCAACTGGGTGATCACGATCTATCCAACCTCCCGCTCGACATCGCCGTCACCAACCTGACAACCGTCACTTCCGAAATCCTCCGCCTCGGCCCGCTCGCGGAAACCGTCATGGCTTCCTGTGCCGTGCCCGCACTGTTCACCATTCAGGAATTCGGCGGACAGCGTTACCTCGACGGCGGAATCGCTGCCGAGTTTCCCTATGAGCACTTCATCGACGACCCCAACATCGACACCATTCTCCTCCATCGCATCTGCCATCAGAAGGGCACCCAGCCGACTGTGAATTGGGAAACGGTCGCGAACGTCATCAGCATGTCTCACCACGCATCTTCTAACGAACTCAACCGCCTGCGGGGTGGCCTCGCCGCCCTTAAAGGCAAGCGGATCGTCGAAATCACCACCGCCACCCCGTTTCCCGGGTTTTTATCGAGCCGCCTCGCCTCCACCTGCTACGACCTCGGCCATCAATCCGGCCTCAACCTTTTCCCCTGATCCTCAAAACCGATGGAATCAAAACTACTCCAAATCATTCAGGATGAAATCCTCGGATCTCCCGAGCCACTGACGCCGGATAGCGACCTCTTCGAAGCAGGCCTCGACTCGATGGCCATCATGCAACTCCTCCTCCACATCGAAGAACATTTTCAAATCAACCTCGAACCCGCCGACCTCTCGCGGGAAAACTTCCGCACGGCCACGAAAATCGCCGCCCTCATCACTTCAAAACGCTGACTCCGCCCTTGCTCCGAGCCACTTCCAGCGATGCCTTCCTGCTCGGCCTTGAGTCGCTCATGCGGCGCTCGGGTCAGGGCCCGCATCTCGCCGCCACGGTAATCCAACACGCCGGCGAGCCGGATCCCGATGCCATCCGCAAAGCTGCGGACGCGCTTGGACGCAGGCACGCCTTGCTTCACGCCCGTGTGCGGCGTTCGCCCGTCACCTTCGAAGCCGAGTGGCTGCCCGACCCGCCCGCCGCAGTTCCCGTGGTGATCCATGAAACCGGGAATACTGCGGAAATCGTCAAAAGCATCCTGAACTCAAGCTCCATCGACATCTTCCGCCCCGGCCCAAACCTCGAAATCCACCTCCTGACGCAGGGCGAAAACCACACGATCATCCTGCTTTGGCCGCATTCGCTCTTCGACGCGATCGGGATCGACAAGCTCATCGCCGAGCTGGATTCCACCGATCCAGAACCGCGCCACGACTGGGGAGAAACCACCAACTCATCCGGCAGCGCCGCGGCACTCTGGAAGACCGCGCACCCGATCATCGAGGAAATGCGCACCTTTCCCGCCGCGAACATCCGCTCTCTCCACCAACCCAAACACACGCCCGGCGCAGCTTGCTTCGAAGTGCTCGCATTCACCCAAGAAGAAACCCAAACCATTCACGCAAAATTGGCGCGGACCGTCGGCGAGTTGCTCAAGATCCCCTACTTCGCCGCCCTCTCCGCCCGCGCCGTCGCCGAGGTGATCCGCTCGCGTGATGCGGAGCCGCCGGACATTCTCTTGTCCCTCCCGATCCAACGCATTCAGAACCCCTCGGATCGCCCGCTTTTCCAAAACCACATGGTCGCTTGGTCGCTTCTGCTCCCTCATCAAAGCATGGACAAACTCGCGACGGCAGCCATGGCGCTCTACCGCAGTTATGGCTCCTTCATGAAACGCGGACTGCCTGCGGCGATGGAAGCGCTCACCAAGTTGAGCGAACGATGCCCCTCACGGTTCTATCTGTTACCTATCAAACATTACCTCAAGGGTGAGGTTTGTTCGCTTTTCCATTCGCACATCGGAAACCTAGCCGCCCATACCGAAACCCTCTTCACCCGGCCCATCCTCAACGCTTGGCACGTCCCATCGGTCTCCACCCCACCCAGCATCGGCGTTTTCTTCTCCGAGCGCAAGGCCCGCCTCACCTGCACCCTCTCCTGGCGTGAAGGCCCGCTCAACGCCGCTGAACTCGGGACGCTCTGCCAGCAACTTCTTGCCGACCTCGGTGTCGAAGCGCCACTCGCCCCATGAATCTCATCGCTGAAATCGCACGCCGCCATCCGCCCGGAGCCGTCGCCATCGTCAGCGGCAGCCGCTCAGTCACCTACGAGGAGTTGTTCAAAAGCGCCGGAGCCATCGCCGCTGAAATCCGTGAAGCCGCTCGACCGCTCGGTCGCCTTCCGCGCATCGGCCTGAGCTGTCCTAACGGAGTCGACTACATCGTCCTCGCCATGGGCATCCTACTCGCGGACGGATGTTTGGTTCCCCTCGCCGAGGAACTCACCGCGGAGGAACGCGCGGAAATCGTCCGCGTCACCGCCCTCGACTTCACACTCGAAAAACAAACTTCCGCAACCTGCCACGTCATCACCCGGATCGAAACTCCGGAACCCGCCTTCCCCGAGTCTGCCTTCCAAGCGCTCAAACCCGCCTTCATCCGCTTTTCCTCCGGCACCACCGGAACCAGCAAGGGCGTGGTGCTTTCACACGAGACGCTCCTGAAGCGCATCACCGCCGCCAATGAAGGACTGCAGATCGGTCCCGGCGATCGCGTGCTCTGGATGTTGCCCCTCGCGCATCACTTTGCGGTTTCCATCGTGCTCTACCTCTATGCCGGAGCCGTCACCGTGCTCGAATCCTCACCCGCCCGCGAAGACATCCTCGCCGCCGCCGAGGCCCATCAGGCCACCGTGATGTATGGCGCGCCCTTCCACTACGCCATGCTCGGCGGCGACCCCGGGGATTTCCGCTGGCCCTCGCTCCGGCTTGCCGTTTCCACCGCCGCCGCCCTTTCCGAGGCCACCGCCGCCGCGTTTCGCAAGCGTTTCGACCAACCGCTCGTCCAAGGCATCGGCATCATCGAAGTCGGTCTTCCCGTGCTCAACCTCCACGATGCGGCAGATCACCCCACCGCGATCGGGCGCGCCTTGCCCGCCTATCAAGTCGCCCTTCTGGACGCCGCCGGAAACCCCGTCCCCGATGGCGAGCCAGGCGAGTTCCACGTCCGCGGCCCCGGCCTACTCGATGCCTATCTCGTCCCATGGGATGCCAACCCACTCCACAATGGATACTTCGCCAGCGGCGATCTCGTCGTCCGCAGCCCGGATGGCTTGCTGACGCTCATCGGTCGCAGCAAGTCCGTCATCAACGTCGCCGGAATGAAGGTTTTTCCCGAGGAAATCGAAGCCATCCTCAACCTCCACCCCGCCATCCAGGCCAGCCGCGTCGTCGGAGAAGATCATCTCCACACCGGCCAGATTCCCGTCGCCGAGATCATTCCAACCGACCCCGCGAACCCGCCGAGGCCCGTGGACCTCCAGCGCCATTGCCGCCAGCACCTCTCCGCCTACAAAGTGCCGCTCGGGTTCCTTGTCGTCCAAGAACTGCCCCGCACGTCGTCAGGAAAAATCCGCCGCCGCTGACACCAACTCTAAGAGTAAAAGCGCCAGCATAACGAGCGGATCGGGGAATGAAGAGTCTCAAAGTCAAAAGTCGAAGGTCAGCTTAGAATTAGAATTCGCGTTTCTTCGACCTTTGACTTTCAGGCATTCGACTTTTAGACCCATGCCTCCTCTATGACACAGTGGCCCGGGCGCCTCCGGCCGGAGCCGCCTTCACCGCGTAGTATTCCGGCGGTTCGGTGTCCCATACCAGATGCTTCGAAGTATATTCGATCAACTTGCGTCCGTAGCGACTCCGCGTGCTCACTCCCGAGACCATGCGAGTGATGTTAGAGCTCAGATGTTTCTCCATGATCGCGGGTAGGGCCCATTTCGCATAGGTCTCCTTGAGCTTGGTGCCGCCCTCATACATCGAGAACATCCGCCCGTCGTAGAAATACTCGATCACCTCGCCCCACGCAGCATGCCAATCGCGCATCTCCGCCTCGATCGCGGAAAACCGTGCCGCCAGCTTCCGCGGGTTCGACAACACCCGCGGACCGCCTTTGAAAACCTTCCGATCGAGGATTTCAGCCATATGCATCGCCATGAAAAGCCCCGGCGAGAGCATGGGATCCACAAAGCCGAAGGAGTCGCCCACCGCGATCCAACCCGGCCCGTGCGCACGCTCGGAAATCAACTGATAGTTGGTGTAGGCCATCACCTCACTCACCCGCTTCCTGCCCTCGCCCGCCTTCTGCAGAATCGGTTCGGAATCGATGATGCCCTCCAATCGCTCTTCCGGAGTTTTGCCATGTCGTTCAGCGATCGCTCGATCGACCACCACGCCCACCGATACGCGGCCGGGCAGGGGAATCCGCCACGACCAACCGTGCTCCAGAATAGAAAGCACCACCTGTCCATCCACCAAACTTTCCGAATCAAAATCCCCGTAGTGCGCGAAATACGCCACGTCGTTGCGGGTCCCGCGAACCGCTTGGAGACCGAGCGTTTTCGCAAACAAGCGGGCTCTCCCGGTGGAATCCACCAACAATTTCGGATGCACGCCATTCATGCCCGCTGCGGCCAGGCTTTCCTCCGTCAACTGGATCTCGCGATCCGCGCCGCCCTTCTCCACCTTCGCCCGATACGGCACGAACTCCACGCCCAATTCCTCAGCGCGTGCGCGCAACAAATTGTCATACTCCGGGCGCGGAACATTGTAGGCATAGTTCGGAGTTTTCCCGAGCACGCCCTTGGGAAACAGAAAGTCCAAACGCTGGCCACCGCGGTGCATGAACGCCACGCCCGGCTTGAACTGGGAAAATCCCGCAACCCGCTCCTCAATCCCCAACCGCCGCATCAAATCCACCACGGTCGGCAAAAGAGACTCGCCCACCAGCAAGTCCGGCCGCTTGTCGTCATCGAAAATCACCACCCGAAAACCACGCTGCCGGAGCAGCGCACCCAAGGTGCACCCCGCCGGACCCGCTCCCAATATCGTCACATCGACTGGCTTATTCACATGCCATCCCTATGTCGTCATTCCCACCCATGCAAGCGCCCGCCGATAATGCTGAATTTCATGCGTCGATCTCTTCCGAGACAGGGCGGATCACTCTTTTGGAATGCTTCCCATACACCCACTCGAAAATCGGGCTGGCCATCAGCGTGGTGACGATCGCCATGATGACGAGGATGGCGAATAGCTTGGGCCCGATCACGCCCTTTTGCAGACCGATGTTGATGATGATGAGTTCCATCAGCCCGCGGGCGTTCATCAGCGCGCCGATGGCCAGCGAGGTGCGGTTGTCCTCGCCATTGAGCCGCGCGGCGGCCCAGCAGGCGACGCCCTTGCCCAGCGTGGACGCCAGCAGGACGACGACCGCCACCAGCAGGATCGAAGACTCCAGCATCACCGCGAGGCGGGTGTTCAGCCCGGAAAACGTGAAGAACATCGGCAGCAGGAAAATGACCGTGAACGGTTCCAGCATCCTCGTGACCTCCTCCGTGATCACGCCGCGCGGCATGGCGATGCCGAGGATGAATCCACCAAACACCGCATGAATGCCAATGGCATCGGTGAACCACGCACTCAGGCAAAACAAGCCCAACACAATGGCGAGCATCGTGGAACTCACCCCGCCCTCGCGCTCGGCAAGGGCGCCCAGTTTCGCCAGCAAACGCCGACCGCCGGTGAGCATGAAGGTGGCGTAAAGAACTCCGCCCGCGATGGCCAGCACCGCCGGGTTCACTTGCATACCCAGGAACACGCTGTCACCGCCGCCGAAGCTCGCCAACACGATGGCCAGCACGCACCACGCGGCGGCATCGTCGATCGCTCCGGCCGCCAGTGCCAGCGTGCCGAGTGAAGTTCCGGAAAGCCCGCGCTCGTAAATGATCCGCGCCAGCATCGGGAAAGCGGTGATTGCGATGGCAGCCCCGAGGAACAACCCGGCTTGGTAGATCTCCGTTTTTTCCGAGAACAAGCCGGGGACGTTCACCAGCCAGGGAGCCAGCAATCCGCCGAGCACGAACGGCACTACCATGCCCGCGATCGAGACGCTCGCCGCGCTCCTCGCCCGGCTGCGGAACAGCTCGATTTTGAACTCCATGCCCACGAGAAACATGTAAAGTCCCACGCCGAGTTGCGCGCCGACGTAAAGGATTCCACGCGTTTCCTGAGAAAAAAGTTTGGCGCTCGCCTCGGGAAATAACAGTCCCAAGAGCGAGGGGCCGAGCAGCACCCCGGCGATCATTTCCCCAACGACTTGAGGTTGGCCGATTTTTTTCCCCAACCACCCGACCGACCGGCAAGCGACAAGGATCACCGCCATCTGGAGGAAAAAGGAAGCGGCGAGTGTGTGCATGGCGTAGCTCTAAGGCAGTTCGGAACATCAGTGCAACACCTTTAAGGACGCGCGATGGCAATAGTTTCCGTTAGCATATGCAGACCTGGCGTTTTGCCTTTCACGTTCGTGGAGAACCTGCCGGAACGGGCCAGTGCATGATAGCCCCTGACCCTGATCCATGGCCAAGGCGTGAACCTAGGACGACCCGCTTCACTGGAACCGTGACTTGCAGGGATACATTTACAACCGACTTCGCTCAGAAGCGCGGAAGACGCTTTGGGAAAGTCGCTGAAGAAAGAATGCTTGGGTGTGGATTGAGCAAAAGATGCGGAGCCGTGCCATTATTTTGAATCCTTAAAGGAATTGGACTTCAGACGGCGCGCTTGGCGGAATCACATCCCACGGCTGCGTCCTTTCAAAGATTTTCGGGACGGTCCATGCCCTCTGCCCCCCTCTTTCAAAATAAGAGGCCGAATTTTAAATTAAAGACTTGCAAAATATTCTTGGTGGGCTGGGATAACTTGGGTGTTTTTTGAGTCGCTTTTGTCACAACCGGGTGTATGGTCACCTCGTTATGGCAATTACCACGAAACGTACCCGATTCTCCCGTCGCCTTCCTGACCATGTCACCGATGAGCTTTGCAATGTCCTTTCCGAAAAAAAGGTGTTCGGCTTTAACGATCTTTTCGAACGTGTTTTCGCAAATCTCAAATTGCGCAACGCAGTCAGCGGTGGCGAAGAAATGCTTCGCCTGCGCGCTTACGAAAAACTCCAAAACCTCGTGACCCGCGGCTTGGTTGAAAAGCTCGGCAAGGAATATAAGGGAACCGCCCGCGTGCATGAAGCATCGAGCGCCTACGCAGCCGCACAGGAAGCGGCCGCACAGGAGGAGGCTTGATCGCCGCCGGTTCTTTTGAAAGAACCCGCGCCTTCATCAGGCGCGGGTTTTTTTTCTACCTATTTCCGGCATCGCCCGCTAAGAGTGCCGCGTCAGCCCTCTGATTTATGCCACAAGATTACCTTCCCGTTCTTTTCCAAGTCCTGATTGCACTCGGTTTCGCCGTCTCGACGCTTTCCCTGAGTATCGTTTTCGGTCGCTCCGGAAAGCGCAACGCCATCAAGGACAGCGCCTACGAATGCGGCATGTTGCCGATCGGCGAAGGCGCTCCGAGATTCTCGGTGAAATTCTATCTGGTGGCGATGTTGTTCGTCATTTTCGACATCGAGGTCGTGTTCATGTATCCATGGGCCGTCCAATTCCGCGATCTCGCGGCCCAAGGCCCCACCGCTCTCGCGAGCATGGCAGGCTTCGCCGGCATCCTCGTTTTCGCTTATGTTTACGCGCTGAAGAAAGGCGCCCTGAACTGGAAGTCTTGAGCTGCGGTCGCCGACTTCGATCTTCCGATATTCCCCTCCGGAATTCAGGAAAACCCCAGCGGGAATCCTGCGCGATTGGCATGAAACGGGCTTGAGGCCCGCTACCATCCCGCAGGATTTCTGCCGCGTGGCAACGACCGATTATCTCCAGAGCAATGGTTTTCCCGATCCAAATTCCCAACGACGCCCCCTTCAATGCGGAGCAACGCGCATGGCTCAACGATTTCCTGTCAAAAGCGCTGGCCCCCGAAATCAGGCGGCAACTCCCGACGGCCCATCCGTCCCAGTTACCGTGATGTATGGTTCGCAAACCGGCACTGCAGAAGGCCTCGCCAAGAAGCTCGTCAAGACACTCAGGAAGGGAAATTTCACCCCGGAAATTCACGATATGGCCAGCTATGACCGCACCCGCTTGGCCAACAAGCAAAATCTACTCATCATCACCTCCACCTATGGCGACGGTGAACCGCCGGACACCGCGGCGGATCTTTACGGCTGGCTCATGAGCGACGCCGCCCCCCGGCTCGAGAGCGTTTCCTATTCCGTCCTCGCGCTGGGTGACAACAGCTACCCGGACTATTGCAAATGCGGCATCGAGTTCGACACCCGCCTCGCCAATCTCGGCGCGAAACGCATCTATTCCCGCGTCAATGTGGATGTCGATCCAGACGCACCTTACGTCGAGTGGTCCTCCGGCGTCCTGGCGATGCCCTCCCCTTCCGGCGCAGCCATTCCTGCCAGCGATCGATCCCCCGCGGAAACAGGCGAATCCGGCTACTCCAAGAGCAACCCATTCCCCGCTCCGGTCATTCAAAATTACAACCTCAACGGGCTAGGCGAGAAGCAAACCCACCATGTCGCACTCTCCCTCGTTGGCTCGGGTTTAACCTACGAAGTCGGCGACGCACTCGGCGTCTATCCGTTGAATCCGCCGGAAGTCGTTGATGCGATCATCGCAAACCTGCCCTTCAAGCCCGGCACCGTGCCCGCGCCCGCCGGCGGCGAGGTCCCGCTCCGCGACGCACTCATCCACCACTACGACATCGGCTCGCTCAACAAATCACTCATCCAGAAATGGCAGGCAAAAAGCGGCTCGCCTTTCCTGCGTTCGCTCGTTGCGGCGGACAACAAAATGACGTATGACGATTTCTGTTGGGGCCGCGATTTGGCCGATCTCGTCATTGATCATCCCGCTGATTTCACCGATGCCGAAGAGTTCGTTTCGATTCTGAAAAAACTGCAACCGAGGCTCTACTCCATCGCCTCAAGAGCTTCGTTTACCATTCCGTCAAAATGAGTGGAAAGGGAGACAAGACGCGGATCATCGCCGAGATTATCCCAAGGGCCAACGCCAGACCCAGATGCTCCGGCTGTGGAAAGCCGCGCCCGGGATATGACCGAATGCCCCGGCCCCGGGAGTTCGAGTTCATTCCGGTCTGGAACATCCCCGTCTCGCTCTCCTACACCATGCGCCGGGTGGATTGCCCCTCCTGCGGCATCAAGGTCGAAGCCGTGCCGTGGGCGCAGGGCAAGCACGCCTGTTGCGATGCCTATCGCCATTTCCTCGCCTCATGGGCCAGGCGCCTGAGCTGGAAGGAAACCGCCGCCTGCTTCCATACCAAGTGGGACACCGTCTGCCGTTCGGTGAAATGGGTCGTGGATTTCGGCATGAAACACCGCGATCTGGAGGATGTCACCGCCATCGGAGTCGATGAGGTCACCTACAGCAAGGGGCACAAATACATGACGCCGGTCTATCAGATCGACGGCGGGCGCAAACGCCTTCTCGGCGTCATCAGGGATCGCGACACCCGATGCCTCACCAGCTTCTTCGAGACCTTTGGAGCGGAGCGTTGTGCCAGAATCAAGGTCGTTTGTTCCGACATGTGGAAACCCTGTTTGAACGTCATCGCCGTCATGCTGCCCGCCGCGCTCAACGTGCTGGACCGCTTCCACATCGCCAAGAAGCTTGGCGAGGCCGTCGATGAGGTGAGGCGGCAGGAAGCCAAACAACTCGCCGCCGAAGGCTACGAACCCGTGCTCAAGAATTCCCGGTATTGCTTCCTGAAGCGCCGGTCCAATCTCACCATCAGACAAGCCACCAAGCTGCGCGACCTGCTCAAATACGATCTGAAATCCCTTCGGGCCCTGGCGCTCAAGGAAGCGTTCGACGGCTTCTGGCAATACGAAAGTCCGCGGTGGGCAAAATTAGCCAAGAAAAAAATTCTTCTCGAGGTCATCGGACACCGGCATGGTCGCCTGCGCCGAAAGCAACTGAATGGATGCCAGAACCGCAACCAGTGCTGATATTGATTTGCTGTTGCTTTTCATCTGGAATGGGGTGGCAGATAATCTCGATTCGATAGGTCCTTGGCTGGTTTCAATTGTTGGATTGCGCGAGAAGCCGCACCGGCCCGAGCAGGCCTGATGGCAGGAGCGGTTTTCTGGGATCGATTGGAATGTTCGTTTGCGTGCGGCGCTGGGTCTCCGGCAGGGCGCGGTCCCCTGCCAAACGGTTCGGCCACAGGTTGACCACTTCGATTTCAAGCTGGTTTTCACCCGGTTTGACG
>NZ_JBIKBQ010000034.1:0-32160 GCF_058122085.1 Luteolibacter sp.
CTGTCCGGCACGCCCGATAACAGCCATGTCGGCCCGAACAGCTTCACCATCCGGGTGAGCGACCTCGCCGGCAAGTTTGACGACGCGACGCTCGAAATCACGGTGGCACCCGCACCAGTTGGCGACTTTCGCGACTGGCTAGCCGAGAACACGCTCCCTGCGGACCCGACCATCGATACCGACGGTGACAGCATCAAAAACATCATCGAATATATCATTGGTGGAGATCCCGATAATCGCAACGATCTGAACCTGTCACCCACGGTCCAACTCGTCCTTGCCGATCCAGACGGGGATCTGACCAATTCGGAATATCTCCTCTTCACCTACCGGAGGAGTGATCGTGCTGGGGTCGATCCAACCGTGAGCATCAAGGTCGAGTGGAGCGTTGATTTTAAGACGCCGTGGAGCATCGCTGATGACGGAGTTGACGATGTGGTTATCCTGCCGGATGAAATTGTCGCGGAGGAAGGGGTGAAGCGGGTGAGGGTTTACATTCCGCGGTCTCTTGAAGTGAATGGCAAACTCTTCGCACGACTTAGAGGCGATTTTATAGCTCCTCAATGATCTAAAGCATGTCCCGGAAACTGGCGGATCCATAGAAGGAATTCCAGACAATCACCATGACCCTGAAAAACCAAGTGTGTGGCGGCATTAAATGGGCTTCCATTTCGATGATTGCCACTCGTGCGGCACGATTGCTTTCAACATTTGTCCTAGCGCGTCTTCTCGCACCAGAGGCGTTCGGACTCGTCGCGATTACCAACGTAACGGTGGAACTCATCCGGATGCTGAGTGAGCTCGGTTTCGGCACCGCATATGTCCAACGCCACTATTCCAACCCCGAAGACGAGCGCCGAGCCGCGAACACGATATTCTGGATCGGAGCATTCTGCAATGTTTCGCTATATGTTGCAGCCACGGCCGCGACGCCGCTTATCGTGTCTTACTTCAAAGTTCCCCAGGCAGGGCCATTGCTTCGGGTTTTGCTTCTATCAATTCTTCTGGATATCGTGAGCACGGTTCCTTCTTTCGACCTTCTGAAGCGAATGCAGTTCAAGTCATTGTCTCTATGTGAGGTATCACAGGTATGTGTTTATACTGTGGTGGCAGTTTGCATGGCATTCGCCAACGCGGGGGCATGGAGTATTATTGTCGGAGATCTCACCTCGAAAGTAGTGGTTTCGGTGCTGCTATTCCGAGCAGTCAAGTGGAGACCACGCTTCATCTTCGATGGGATATTCGCCCGGGAACTCTTCAATTTCGGAAAGTTTATCTGGGCATTCGCCCTGCTATCGGGCTTTGGGGACGCCATCGACAAGCTTTTTGTCGGCCGCTTCTACAGCGCGGCGGATCTTGGAGTCTATTCGATGGCATTTGTTTTAATCATGTTTCCGGTGGCAAATATCAGCGGCATCGTCAACCGAGTGACCTTTCCGCTATTCAGCAAACTCAATCACGATAGCGAGAACCTCCGCGACGCCTTTCGTAAGGCGCTCGCTCACGTGGCGATTCTCGCGTTTCCGGCATCCATTGGTATTCTGGCGGTCGGCCCGCTCTTAGTCAGCGTGCTCCTCAGTCCGAAATGGCTGCCCACCATTCCGCTGATCAACATCCTCACTTTCTATGGATTGGCGTTGGCCATTTCCTCAATCACCGGCCCGGTCTTCCAGGCGATCGGCAAGCCAAACGCGCTATTCTACACGAGCATTCTCCATCACTCCACCAAACTCGCGCTTTTGTTCGGATTGCAGCGTCATGAACTAGCAGGAATATGCTATGCAGTGTTAATACCCATGATCACATCATCATTAATAGCGTTTATTCTTGTAACGAAGTATTTGAATCTCTCTCCGATCAATCTGTGCATGTCGATGCTTCGGCCGGCATTTGCGGCCGGCCTGATGTTCGTCGCCGTCCGTATCCTGATGCCGATTCTTGAAGAAGCCGGATCCGTTCCAGAAAGCATCGAACTAGTGATCGCGGTTGCCGTTGGGATCACGGTATATGTGGCAGCAAGCGCGGCAACCAACCACAAAACCTACCGGGAGTTTCTTCAATCTGCAGGAGCGATGTTGCGCGGACGCGAAGTAGCGTAATGCGCGGGCACGACTGCAAGGCGTGCGCTGATTTGCGAATCACATGTTGAAAGCGGATTTCCAGCAATTATGAAAATTGCGTTTGTCAATCAGCCCTTCGATTCAATGTGGCCTCCGGTCCGCGTAGGATCAATGCCGTTGTGGACCTTCCATGCGGCCAAGAACTGTTCGGATCGGGGCCATCAGATCGCCATATTCGGAAACCATGGCAAACTTCATCGCGAAGTAACCATGACCCATGACGGTATCCACTACTTTTTACTCCGACATTGATCGATTCAGCTGTGAACCGAACAGCCTCACTGCCGGGCTATTCATACGCAAGATCAGTTCTGAGTCGGGACCTGACCACTCTGCCGGCGGCTCGTGGTATCATTGGGGGTATGCGAGTGAGGTCGCCAGGCGTATCCGCATGTTGCGCAGTGACGTGGTTCACGTGATGAACTATTCACAGTTTGTTCCCGTGATTCGCCGCTACAATCCGACGGCCCGAATTGCACTGCATATGCACTGCGAGTGGCTCACCCAGTTCACGCGCGCAATCATCGAACCGCGTCTCCGCCAGACCGATCTGATCATTGGCTGCAGCGAATACATCACTAAGACAATCTCCGACGCATTTCCTTAATTCGCGGAAAATTTGGTGACGGTGCCAAACTCCACAGACGTGGTCTTGGAAGATCAGGCTGCACGGCCTGTCGGAAACCGTGTGTTGTTCGTGGGTCGGCTTTCGCCCGGAAAAAGGGATTCATGATCTGATTACGGCTTTCCATACCGTGCTTCAGCGCATTCCCGATGCCTCACTTCATTTGGTCGGCGATGAGGGGGCAGCCCCACTGAGATTTCTCGTCGGGCTCAGCAATCTTCCGCAAGTTCAAGCGCTGCGCCGTTTTTACGATTATAGTGGCAGCCCCGGTGGCAAGGATTCCTACCTCACCGCACTCGAGAAACTCGCGCGACCAGAGCTCGGCAAGCGCATCATCTTCGAAGGGTGCACCGATCATGACAAGATCCACGCCCACTACCGCAACGCAGCACTGCTGGTGAATGCCTCTCTGAGCGAGTCATTCGGCATCAGTGTAATCGAGGCAATGATGCTGAAGATACCAGTTGTCGCCACACGTACCGGCGGGATGCAGCATACCGTCATCCCTGGCGAAACCGGACTCTTGGTTGACCCTGCTGAGCCGTCGGCATTGGCCGATGCGATCATTGCGGTTCTGACAGACTCCGCTCTCGCCCGCCGCATGGGCGAAGCAGGGCGCACGCTGCGGCTAGCCACTTCTCACGGGATCGCTCGGCCGACCGGCTGCTGCAAGCATACGGAACCGCAGATCGGAGACCGGGGTCCTGTGTTCACTGATTTCAGTCGTCCGTCATCGACTCTCCTGTCCTAATGCACCTTCCCCAAATCACAAGCCTGCGGTGGAAATTGGACCGCAGCCTCGCATGCGGGCTGTCCCCGGATTTGCGTAAGAGTGCTGTCATCGTCGCACCTCATCCGGACGACGAGGTGCTGGGTTGCGGCGGGACCATAGCCCGAAAAATCGAGGAGCGAGCTATGGTTCATCTTGTTTTCATGACGGACGGAGCGACATCACATCGTCGTTTCATCCCCTCGGGAGACCTCGTTAGAATTCACCGTGGGGAAGCCATCGAGGCTGCCCGAATCCTCGGTGTGTCCGAGGGTCACATTACTTTTCTGGATTACCCCGACGGAAGGCTGCACACCGCACGAGAAGCGGCAGTCTCCCGGGTCACCGCGTTCCTCGCAACGCTTCATCCCGAAGAGGTTTTTGTGCCTTATCGGTTCGACGGCACGTCCGATCATGAAGAGACCTACGCAATCGTGACCGAGGCGATCCGTGGCGCGAACATACCGACCCGAGTGTTTGAATACCCCGTCTGGTTCTGGAACCAATGGCCCTGGGTCTCGCTTCCCCTGCGCCCAAATCGTCAAATGCACAACGCGCTCCGGCGATCACTTCGATTTGGACTCGGTCGAACGGCCCGACAGACCTTCACCCACGGGGTCGATGTTCGCCGCGTGGTAGATAAAAAGCGTCAAGCGCTGGCATCGCACCGCTCGCAGGTGACCCGACTCAATGGCGATCCTGCCTGGCCGATCCTTGGCGATGTCTCTGACGGGCAATTCATCGCCTGCATGACCGGAGACTACGAGGTATTCGCCGCCAATGATGGTGAATTTTGTTCGAAGCCACTAAACTTTTAGTGGGTAAGCGCGGATCGTGGTTCGATGGTTAGTCCGCCTGCGATCCAATACGCCTTGGCTCACGGCGCTACGACGTTCATGACTGAGCCGATGGGGTCTTGATGCGCGGAACCCTGCCCGGATCGGGGAATCGGTCGCCCCGCACGAAGTTCCCCCCCAAGGCCATCGGAAGCGGGGAAAAAATCTATCTAACCTCAATGGAATTATCTCGATCTTAGGGATGTCACCCACTAAATTAATTTTTTTCGGTCGTCTCACCCGAAATCCATTGCTGCCATGAAAATCGCCATTGTAAATCAGTATTGCGATACAATCATGCCGCCGGTTCAGAATTCAGTCGGTGCCTGTACCTACGGCATCGCGTCACGGCTCGCAACAGCAGCAGAGGTGCAGGTCTTTGGACTGATCCATGATGGCGGCCCCACACAGGATTTCACCGATCAAGGGGTCAGATACCGGCTGCTTGCAGCATCCGCACCGGATCTGCTTCTTATGCGCAAATTCAACCGGTTGGCGATACTCTACCGGCCATTCAACGACGGCATGACCATCCCCCGCTCGGCAGCTGCGTGGGTCCATCCGGGATATGGCCGCAAGGTCGCAGATGAGCTGGCACGCGGAGCATTTGACATCGTCTTTTTTCAGCACAATTCGCAATATATCCCGGTCGTCCGGCGCGGAAATCCGCATGCCAAACTCGTGCTCAACGTCCATCATGAACTTTATCCTCAATGCAATCACCGGCTGCTGGCGCGACGCTTCCGGCATTTGGATCGGGTGACTGCGGTCAGTGACTTCGTGGCGCAGCAAGTGGCCCGGTGCTTTCCCGAAATCAAGCCCGCCCCGTTCACTGTCTCGAACGGAATAGAGACCACGGAATTCGAAGCATCGCCGCAACGGTCGGAGACGGAGACCGTGAGCCACAGAATCATGTATGCCGGAGCAGTGTCCCCGGAAAAAGGTGTACACGTTCTTATCGAAGCGTTTCGCATTGTGGCCCCGCATTTCCCGACGGCGCGTCTGGCCATATTTGGCGCACATTCCAGCCGTCCATTGAACGAGATGTTTCCGCAGCAGGGTGATCCGCTATTGTCCGAATTAGCTCCGCTCTATCAAGGTGACTACATCGCCCATCTGAAGAACCTGCTGCCCGAGGAGTTGGGCGACCGCGTCGCATTCCGCGGCAATGTCCCCCGGGAGGAACTGGTGCGCGGCTACTATGAGGCGGATGTGTTCGCATTCCCGTCGCTGTGGAACGAAGGTTTCGGATTGCCACCGATTGAAGCGATGGCCGCCGGCACGCCTGTCGTTGCGACCCGGGCGGGCGCGATGACTGAAACCATAGAGGACGGCAGAACCGGCATCCTGGTGGATCGGAACGATCCCAGAGCATTGGCCGATGCCTTGCTCGGCTTGCTGCAAGACCGCGGCAAATCTTCTGCGATGGGTCAAGCCGCGCGCTGCAAGGTTTTGTCGGAGCGCACCTGGGATATAACAGCAACGAAGCTTCTTAAAGTTTTTAACTCACTGATGAGCGGAAATGCCGAGCCATAGTTCTTCAACAAAACACATAGAATTCAACATGAAAGTCGCGATACTGGCGGGCGGTGTGGGAAGTCGTCTTTCCGAAGAGACCCAGGTCAAGCCGAAACCCATGGTGGAAATCGGAGGACGGCCGATCCTATGGCACATCCTCAAGCACTATGAGCACTATGGTTTGAAGGACTTCACCGTAGCCTTGGGCTACAAGGGGGAATACATCAAAAAATACTTTGTCGATTATTGCTCATTGGAAAGCAATCTCACCGTGAATCTGGCCGCCGGAGCGGTGGAGTCTCACGGGAATAAACGTCCCGACTGGAACCTGGAATTGATCGATACGGGTGTCGCCACGCTAACGGGGGGAAGGATCAAGCGCTTGAAACCCTATGTTGGGAATTCACCTTTTATGCTGACATGGGGCGACGGAGTCTCAAATGTTGATCTCCAGAAGTTGCTAGAATTCCATCAATCTCATGGCAGGATCGCAACCGTAACAGCGGTTCGTCCAGCGGCCCGCTTTGGCCACATGATCTTTGATGGAGATCGAGTGACGGAGTTCTCGGAAAAACCTCAAGCGGCCGAAGGCTGGGTGAACGGCGCTTTCTTCGTGCTGGAACCGGAAGTATTTGATTACATCGATGGAGATTCCACACAGTGGGAAAAGGAACCCATGGAGCGTCTCGCAGCCGATGGTCAATTGATGGCCTACCGTCATGAGGGGTTTTGGCAGTGCATGGACACACTGCGGGATAAAGTGCTGCTTGAGGACCTATGGCAGGAGGGAAATCCACCCTGGAAAACATGGGATGATTGATCTTGAAATAACAAAAAATACGGCCATGAAAGTACTTGTGACAGGACATTTGGGATATATTGGAACGGTTCTCACTCCGATGCTTCAACGGGAGGGGTGCGATGTTGTGGGGATGGATAGCGATCTCTATCGTGCCAGCACTTTTGGAGACGGCTTGCCGATGGTCCCGAACATCGAGAAGGATGTTCGGGATGCCACAGTTGAGGATTTTTACGGCATTGATGCCGTGCTGCATCTGGCTGCATTATCGAACGATCCGCTCGGCGACATTGATCGGGACCTGACACTCGATATCAACTATCGAGGCGCGGTGCGGGTCGCCAAGTGTGCGAAAGAAGCGGGCGTTTGTCGTTTTGTGCTAGCATCGTCATGCAGCACCTATGGTGCGGGCGGAGATGGCATTCTCGGAGAAACCTCGGCATTCAACCCTGTGACACCTTATGGGGAGTCAAAGGTCTATGCAGAGCGTGATATCAGTCAACTTGCTGATGACAATTTCACGCCAACCTATCTTCGCAACGCAACGGCTTTTGGGGTGTCTCCCAGACTTCGTTTTGATCTCGTGCTTAACAACCTAACCGCATGGGCTTATACGACTGGAAAGGTGCATCTTAAAAGCGATGGCAGAGCGTGGCGGCCTATCGTCCACATCGCAGATATTTCTCTCGCCTTCCTATCGGTTCTTAAAGCCGAGCGGGATGTGGTGCACAATGAGGCATTCAACATTGGCGTGCCATCCGAGAACTATCGAATCCGTGAGATTGCCGAGATGGTACGCGATGTAGTCCCGAACTCGGATCTCCGTTTCGCTGAGGATGCTCCCGCCGACTCACGCAATTACCGGGTAAATTTTGACAAGGCCATGGAGAAGCTAACGTCATATCGACCGCAGTGGACCGCACGCAAGGGTGTGGAGGAATGCTATGAAGCCTATCGAAAACACGGATTGAATCTGAATGAGTTCGAGGGTGACAAGTATCAACGCCTGGCCCACATCAAAATGCTGAAGGCCGCTGGTGTCATCGGCGACGATTTGAGGTTTCGGTCTTGACATCAAATTGTGATTTCCCAGTAAGTATTAGAAAGAAAACGCCCATGAAAAATCAAGAGACATTTCTGAATCGTTGTGAATCCGCATGCTGCCGCGGTTGTGATCGAGTGGGGCTACATCCTGTAGTCGATCTTGGAATGATGCCGCCATCAGATCGCATAGTTACCCGCAATCAACTGAATGAGAAAGAGCGCAAGTTTCCACTGGATGTGGGGTTCTGCCCTGATTGCACACTGGTTCAAATTCTGGAGACCGTTCCGCCCGATTTTCTATTTGGAGAAGACTACATGTATTTTTCATCATTCTCCCAGGAATGGATCGACCATTGTCGAAGCAACGCAATCTCTCTAATCGAGAGACGCAAGCTTGGGCCTGACAGTCTCGTGGTTGAGCTCGCTAGCAACGACGGCTATCTTTTGAAAAACTTCGTTGAAAAGGGCGTTCCCGTGCTCGGCATTGACCCGGCCCCGAGGCAGGCGGCTGAGGCAGAGAAGGTGGGCGTCCACACTTTAATCGACTTCTTCACCAGAGAATTGGCCGAGCAACTCAAAAGCGAGGGTGTGCGTGCCGATGTCATGATCGGAAACAACGTGCTGGCCCACGTGGCTGACACTCATGGTTTCCTTGATGGAATCCACACATTGCTGAGAGATGACGGAATCGCGGTAATTGAGGCTCCTTATCTGCGATCCCTCATTGAGCATTGTGAATTCGATACGATTTATCATGAGCACCTATGCTATTTCTCGGTGACTGCCGTGGATCGTCTGCTCCGGCGCCATGGTCTGTTCCTCAATGACGTGCGGCGTATTCCAACACACGGAGGATCCATCCGATATTACATCGAGAAGCACGAGGACCCGTCCGGGTCTTTACAACAAATTCTGCACGAAGAAGAAATGCTCGGAATTGATTCGTCGATTTACTACGACGGATTCGCGAAGCAAGTTCAGAAGATCCGCGATGATCTCCGCACGGTCGTTTGTGACTTGAAAGCGGATGGCAAGCGGATCGCCGCTTACGGGGCCGCAGCCAAAGGCACAATCATGCTGAACTCCGCTGGATTGGACAACCGTGTCATCGATTACGTCGTTGACCGAAACACCCACAAGCACGGATGGTTCATGCCTGGAGTTCATATTGAAATATTCCCGGTGGAAAAACTTTTGGAAAACATGCCAGACTACGTGGTGATGTTACCATGGAACTTTTCCAGTGAAATCCTGAAGCAACAGTCGGAGTTTCGGCAACGCGGCGGCAAGTTTATCATTCCGATACCTGAAGTTCACATCGTTTGATCATCCAGCATTCCAACAACAAGATCATGATTTATCCATCATCCGAGCACTGCATCTGCCCGAATTGTGAAGCGGGTGAGATGAGTCTATTCTATGAGGTCAAGAACATACCTGTTCACTCCGTATTGCTGCTGCCTACGCGGGAACGAGCGCTAAATTATCCGCGCCGCGATCTTAAACTCGGGTTTTGTGGAAATTGTGGCTTTATTTCAAACACCGCCTTTGACCCATCAGTCCATGAGTATTCCATGTCCTGTGAGGAGTCGCAGGGCTTCTCGCCCACGTTCAATGCCTTTGCCAGGGGATTGGCTCAACGCTGGGTGCAACAGTATCAGCTGCAAGGTCGGAGTGTGCTTGAAATTGGCTGTGGGAAGGGTGAGTTCCTCGCACTGCTGGTTGAAATGGGAATGGCCGAGGGCGTCGGTATGGATCCAGCGTTCATTCCCGGCAGGCTTGAGACACCGGTTGCATCACAACTAAACTTCATCCAGGATTTCTATAGCGAGCGCTATACCCATCTTTCCGCAGACGTCGTGTGTTGCCGCCACACCCTCGAACACATTGCTCCGACCAGCGAATTCATGCGGACAGTTCGCCGCACGATAGGCGATCGCAAGGACACCTTGCTGCTTTTCGAATTGCCGGATGTTCATCGTGTTTTGCGCGAGGCCGCCTTTTGGGACATCTACTACGAGCACTGTTCATATTTCACCACGGGATCACTCGCCCGGCTCTTCCGCAAACATGGATTCGATCTATTGGAATTGGAACTCGAGTATGACGGACAATATATCGTGATCGCAGGGCGTTCGTCCAACGACGGCAGACCATTGACACTTGATGGTGAAACGGATCTCGCTGTCATCGCACAAGCAGTGGCGGACTTCCCCGAACGATTCAGGAATGCAAAAGAAGGTTGGATATCCCACCTCAACAGACTCCGTTCCCAAGGAAAGCGAGTGGTCATATGGGGCGGCGGATCAAAGGCCGTCTCATTTATCACGACACTTGGATTGGGCGAGCAGATTGACTTCGTGGTCGACATCAACCCACACAAACACGGGAAGTTTATCCCGGGTTCAGGTCATGTTGTAAGAAGTCCTGAAGAGCTGCGGGATTTCCATCCGGACTGCGTGATTCTCATGAATCCCGTCTATCATGAGGAAGTTCTTGCGATGCTGGAAAGCATGCGGCTGACCCCGCAAATACTACCCGTTTAGGCGACTGCGTGAAAGTCGAGGTTCTTCAAATCGGAAAAAAGAATGTCAACCAATACAATGAAGTGTCCCGTTTGTTCGGAGGTGAAATCGACGAGTTTCTTCCAGATCGGGAATATGCCGGTTTCCATTGGGGTTCAATATCCCAGTCGCCGGCAGGCAACGGCCTGCGCGAAGGGTCGGCTTGATCTCATTTTCTGCTCCGCGTGTGGATTCATTTGGAACAGGAGTTTTGACGCCGGTTTATTGGAGTATTCACAGCGATACGACAATTCGCTCGATCATTCGCCTGTGTTCAGGGAATTCGCTCGTGGGCTCGCCCGTCGCTTGATTCATACCTACGGAATCACCCATAAACGCGTCCTGGAAATCGGCTGTGGAAAGGGACATTTTCTTTCCCTGCTCTGTGAAGAGGGAGGGAATTCCGGAATTGGTTTCGATCCGAGTTATGAGGGCGAGCAAATCCGATCGTCCGGGCACGGCAGTATCGAATATCATAAGGACTTTTATGGCGAAAAGCATGTGTCCAGTCAGGGAGACATGGTGTGCTGCCGGCACGTCTTCGAGCATGTTGAAAATCCTGTGGACTTTCTCTCGACTGTCTATCGAACGATCAACGGCGATCGGGATGTGATGGTCTATTTTGAGGTTCCCAATGTCCGATTCATCCTTGATCAACTTTCCGTCTGGGACGTCATCTATGAACATTGCAATTACTTTGGCTGTGAATCGCTTGAATTCGTCTTCAAACAAGCTGGTTTTGAGGTGATTCGTCTAGAGGAAGCCTACGGCGGCCAGTTCTTGTCGATAGAGGCGCGTATTTCGAAAGAGGATTGGGATGGCAGGAGCGAGGCTACCTACAACGTTGGGACGTCCGCGCTTGCAGAATCCGTGAATGCATTTCCACTCCATGTCGCGGCCCGCGAGAAGCGATGGATTGAGCGCCTTGCGTTATGGTCACGGGACAACACCCGGACAGTGATCTGGGGCGGTGGAGCAAAGACGGTGAGTTTTCTTAACATGCTGCCGCTGGGCGGAATCATCTCGTATGTAGTGGATATTAATCCCAACAAACAGGGTTTGTATATTCCAGGATCGGGACAAGAGATCATCGCTCCGGAATTTCTCATGGATTATCAGCCAGACATTGTTATTTTGATGAATCCGATTTATCATCGGGAAGTTGAGTTCCAATTGGAGGAAATGAAGGTCAAGGCAATGGTGGTCGATGCATGAATCAAAAAAAGTAACACCTAATTATGAGATCTATATCTGACTACGTTATTGTAGGTGGCGGAATTGTCGGATTGGCAACGGCGATGGCACTAGGCAAGCGATTTCCTGCCACACGGATCACCTTATTGGAGAAAGAAGAGAGCCTCTCAAAACACCAGACGGGTCGTAACAGCGGTGTGATCCATTCAGGGATCTACTACAAACCGGGAAGTTTTAAGGCGGAATTCGCGCGGGCGGGGGCCATGTCGATGGTGGAATTCTGCCGTGATCACGATATTCCACATGATGTTTGTGGAAAGATCATCGTCGCTACACGGGAATCCGAGCTGCCAATCTTGCGACAACTTCTTGATCGTGGAGTCCTGAACCGCCTTCCTGTTGCTAGAATCACGGCGGATGAGGTGCGGGAAATCGAGCCACATGTGGTTTGCCTGGGAGGAATCAAGGTTCCGACCACCGGGATCACAGACTATCGATTGGTTTCACAAAAGCTTGGCGAGTTGTTTGTGGATGGAGGCGGAACGATTGAGTGCGGGTGTGAAGTTAAATCTTTTAAGACGGGCAATACCGTCCATACGATTGAAACCTCCAAGGGCGACTATCAGGGGCGTTTTGTGATCAACTGTGCGGGTCTTTTCAGTGATCGGGTGGCGCGGATGGCAGGTGTCGACCCAGCGGCCAGGATTGTTCCATTTCGGGGTGAGTATTTCGAATTGGTGCCGGAAAAGAGACATTTGGTGAACACTCTGGTTTATCCAGTGCCCAATCCCGACTTTCCGTTTCTCGGAGTTCATTTCACGAAGATGATCGATGGTTCTGTGCATGCCGGGCCGAATGCGGTACTCGCGCTTAAACGCGAGGGCTACCACAAGTCCGATTTCAACCTGCGCGATTTCACAGAGACGATGGCGTTCCCCGGATTCTGGAAACTTATCAGCAGGAATCTGGGCGAAGGCCTTAAGGAAATGCATCGTTCATTTTTCAAATCCGCCTTCGTGCACAGCCTCCAACAGTTGATTCCCGACATCCGTTCCGAGGATCTTGTTCCATGCAAGGCGGGGGTCAGAGCCCAGGCTTTGCTGGGAGATGGAAAATTGGTCGACGATTTTCTCATTGTGAAAGGCCATCATGCGCTGCATGTCTGCAACGCGCCTTCGCCCGCCGCAACGGCCGCGTTCGAAATCGGAAAAGCGATTGCCGGTCAGGTTTCGTAGGTGAATGCAACATGCAATGCTCTGTCATCATTTGCACGCGCAACCGGGCCTCCACACTTGAACGGACTCTCCATTCGTTCCAGTCGGTGAAAGCGCCGGATGGATGGAGTGTGGAAATAATCGTAGCGGATAACGGATCCACCGATGCAACGGTCAGTGTGGTCACTAAAGCCAGCCATCCGACCATTGAAATTCGATATGTTTTCGAACCCCGCCCTGGTAAGAGTCGGGCTCAGAACACCGCCTTGGCAGTGGCCAGAGGCGAGGTACTGCTCTTCACCGACGATGATGTGGAGCCCGCGGACAACTGGGTGGAGAACATGGCGCGGCCGCTACTGGAAAACCGTTGCGAGGCGGTGGCCGGACGCATCCTACTGGCTGAGGATCTCCGCCGCCCCTGGTTCACCCAACTGCACGAGATGTGGCTGGCCGAGGTGCGGGAACCGGCGGTCAATTCGCCTGAACTGGTCGGAGCAAGCATGGGGATCCACCGGTCGGTGTTCGAAACGATAGGCAATTTTGACGAGAAACTTGGTCCCGGCGCCACAGGGTTTGGTGAAGAAACGCTGGTCTGGATGCAAATGATGGAAGCCGGGTTACGGATCTTCCCCGTGAATGATACCTTCGTGATCCATCGTCCCGATCCATCGCGGCTTTTGCGATGCGCCTGGCTATCGGCGGCAGCACGATATGGCCGGACCAACGCGTATCTCATGCACCACTGGCAGCACGCCCGGGTGCCGTATCCCGCACTGCGCGTCTGTTTGCTACGGATGAAGCTCTTTCTGCGCCGCCTCCCGCGGCGGTCCCAACCCCTGGACGCGGAGGGGTGCTCGGACTGGGAGATGAGCTATCTTACACGGATTGAGGGGTTGGAACGGTTCATCGAGGAGTCGGGGAGGCCCAGAAATTATGGCCCTCGGGCATTGGGCGGAACCCCCGCCCTATCGAAACCCTGGATGCTCAGCCGGATGGACAGCCTGGTCCAGACGGAGGACTGAGGCGAATGGTGGCGGCCGGCCCCGGCGGCGTGAAAGAGGTCCTTGCAAGCTTTCTGGAACCGGGCCGGCGGGGGGTGGCATTCGGCCGCTGGCCCTTCAACGTCAGGGTCCGATCCCCGAGGGAGCGCGCCTAACTTTTCCTGCGCGGGCTTTGTGTTTGATGGATTCGGGAAGGGCATCTACCGGCGAGATCTAGACCCGTTCTCGAGGCGGCCCGTTGTGGGCAACTTTCAGACGTCATGAATAACAATTTTCAATCTGGCACACCATCAGGCGAGGAACAACCCCATCTGGCCCGATGAATACAGCTCCAGTCGTTTCCGTGATCGTTGCGGCGTTCAACGCCAGCCGGTGGATCGGCATGTCGCTCGATTCCGCGCGGGCCCAGACGCTGCGCGAGATCGAAATCATCGTTGTGGATGACGGTTCGGTAGATGATACCCCCGCGGTGGTGGCGGAGTTTGCCAGGCGCGACCCGCGCATCAGGCTCATCCGCCAGGAAAACTCGGGCGTGGGTGCCGCTCGCAACACCGGAATCCGGAACGCGCGCGGGGAGTTCATCGCGACTCTTGATGCCGATGATCTTTGGACCCCGACAAAGTTGGAGAAGCAGGTCCGGCGCATCGGCCAGTGCGGCGAGCGGACGGCCATGGTTTACTGCTGGTACCAGCATGTCGATGAGCAGGGCGATGGACTCGGTTCCCATTTCCCTTTTACCGTCGAAGGCGAGGCGCGGCGGGCGATCATCCTGCGGAACTTTCTCGGCAATGCGAGTGTACCCTTGTTCCGGGCCGTGTCTCTCCGGCAGACCGGCCTCTATCTGACGAGAGAGGAGCAGGGCGGAGTGCAGGGCTGCGAGGACTGGGATCTCTCTATCCGCGTGGCCGAGACGTGGGAAGTCGGCGTGGTGCAGGAAGTTCTCGTGGGCTATCGCCAGAGCGATTCGTGCATGAGCTTGGGCGCGGCGGGCATGGCGGCATCGTTCCGCGTCGTCATGGACCGCGCCCGCCTGCGCAACCCCGATCTTCCGGCGGCGCTTTTCCGATGGGCGGAGGGTCATTTCCAAGGTTATCTCGTATCCAGGAGTTATAGCAGTTGCGACTACCCCTCGTGCCTCGCGGCGGTCGCCCGGGCGGTCTGCTGTGATCCGGTAATGATACTCAACTGGAGTCTCCACAAGATGACCATCAAGAGTCTCGTGTGGCTGGTTTCCGGCAAGCGCCGGTCGCTTCCGCAACGAGGGCGACGGGTGCCGGCGGAGGATGTCGCCGCGGGCAATCCGCTGCCCGCCGACAGGTCGCTCCTCGGACGAGTCCAGGAGCGGCGTTGGACGCGGGTCGTCGAGGAAGAAGGCTGACGCTGTCGGGTCGCCATTCCGGGTCATCTCTCTCGATTCAGGTTGTTCCTGAAGGTTTATCCGCCCGAAATCACAATCGCATCCGGGTGGTCGAACGATCGACAAGCCGGCTGCAAACTTACGCCAACCATGTATAGACCCATCAAAGTCGCCGATCTGGAACTATCCAAACCGATTCCGGAATTCAACGGGCTGGGCGATTACGCCTTCCTGCAACTGCTTCTCCGCTGGCACAGTCAGCCATTTGGTTCCATCATGGTTCCGGTCCGCGGAGATCGCTGTGAAGGCTCTGAGGTTGTTGCAAAGGTGTTGGAAGAGCATTCCGCCGAGATGTTGTATCAACTCCTTCACCTGGCGGTGGCGAGCTCGGTTCCAGGAGAGCAGTGGAACGTGAAACATCTCCTCACGCTTCTTCCAATGAAGCCTCGCGTTCCATTACCAACAGTCTCGGTTGCCGTCTGCACCCATGATCGCACCGAAGAACTTTCGCTTTGCCTGACAGCATTGGGAAAGCTCGACCATGCGCCCTTGGAGATCCTGGTCATCGATAACGCGCCGAGAACCAACGCCACCAGGGATCTCGTCGAAAACTCGTTTCCAGAGGCACGCTACATCCTAGAGCCGCGGCCGGGCCTTGACCACGCACGCAATCGCGCAATCGCGGAGGCACGGGGTGAGATCCTGGCTTATACCGATGACGACGTGATCGTCGACGCGCGATGGACAGGGTCTATCGCCACGCTTTTCGGATCGGATAGTGACATCATGGCGGTAACGGGTTTGGTGGTTCCGTATGAATTGGAAACAGAACCCCAGCAATTGTTTGAAAAATATGGCGGATTTGGCCGTGGCTTTGTTCGGAAATGGTATCGAGCCGACGAAGCTGAACGCCGTCACCTGGCCCGGCAACATGCAGGATCCGGCAAGTTCGGCACCGGCGCGAACATGGCATATCGTCGCGCGGTTTTCTCTGAGATCGGCGTCTTCGATCCGGCGCTGGACGTCGGCACCGTGACTAACGGAGGAGGAGATCTCGACATGTTCTTCCGCGTTCTGAAACACGGACACACGCTGGTGTATGAGCCGGCGGCGATCGTGAGGCACCGGCACCGCCGGGACTACGGCCACCTCCACACGCAAATTACTAACAACGGTATCGGTTTTTTTTCCCATCTGGTCCGGAATGCGTTGGAGTTTCCTGAAGAAAGAAAGGGTCTTGCCGGACTCGGGCTGTGGTGGTTTTGGGAGTGGAATCTCTGCCGCGGTTTGAAGTCACTGTTTAAACCGGGCGATATCCCTCGAGAGTTAGTCTTTGCGGAACTGCGCGGCTCCTTCACGGGATTGTTCCGTTACGGGAAAGCGAGGGCAAATGCGAAGGCTTCCCCCGGGGAATATGGACCCGGTGTCGATATGATAGATCTCTTGCCTGATAGAAAGTCGCCTGTTAAGAGTCCCGATCACGGTGTCGCGGTTCGCAGGGTCGAGGTCACCGATCCGGCCGGACCAATCGACGACGTGACGGATTACTTTGCCACCCGGGTCTATGTCACGCGCCACGGAAGGGCGGTAGGCGTGGTTAACATCACCAATCGTTACCGGGCCATTTCGGCGGTCCGGGTCGCGGATGAAATAGTTCAAGCCATCGGACTGGAGTTGCTCAGGCCGGTTGGCGCGGAGAACTTCGTGGCGACCTGGGTGGAAGCGATGACGGAAATCAAACAATCCATAGGCGGATGCGAAGGCCGCGGCCCGGAGCAATTTCCTGTGAGACTCTCCGCCTCAATTGTCGTTGCCACCTTCGATCGTCCCGACTCGTTGCGTGAATGTCTGAGCTCTCTCTGCCGGCAGCAGACCTCCAGTTCCTTTGAAGTCGTGGTGGTGGACAATCGGCCGCAGTCAGGCAAAACGCCGCCGGTGGTAGCCGAATTTCCGGGCGTTCGTCTGGCCAGTGAGCCGCGTGGCGGGCTTTCCTATGCCCGCAACACTGGATTTGCCGCGAGCACGGGTGACATCTTCGTCTGCACCGATGACGATGTCATCGCTCCGCCGGATTGGTTGGAGAACTTGCTTGCCCCGTTCTCACGGAACGACGTGATGCTGGTAACCGGAAATGTTCTTCCCGCGGAACTCGAATCCCCATCACAGGTGGAGTTCGAAAACTATGGCGGACTAGGGAAAGGGTTTCAGCGGCGCGAGTTCAATCGGAAATGGTTCAATTCCTTCCGACGCAAGGCGGTTCCCACCTGGACAATCGGTGCAACCGCGAATACAGCGGTGAGAGCCGCGATGTTGCGCGATCCTGCGGTAGGGCTGCTGGATGAGGCTCTGGGTGCCGGGACGCCCGCCGGGTGCAGCGAAGACACCTACCTCTTTTACAAAACGCTCAAGGCCGGGCACACCATCATTTACGAGCCAACCGCCTTCGTCTGGCACAAACACCGCGTGAACGACCAGGCGCTGCACAAGCAGATTTACAGTTACAGCACAGGGCATGCGGCGTATAACCTCACGACATTCATGCTTGATCACGACGCCCGCGGCCTGGTCCGGATTTGTGTGGAGATCCCGAGCTATCAGATCCAACAGCTTTTGCGTTGGCTGCGCGGCTCCCGCAGCCGATCCCTGCGAACGATTCTCTTGGAAATCCAAGGCAACGTGCTCGGTCCGCTCACGCTGTGGAAATCACGGCGGCGCGTGAAACGGCTTGGTGCCAGCCAGCCCTATTTGCCTGTGGAACCGCGGGGCACATCTCAACCCGCACATGCCGGAAGCCCGGAAACAAGTGCTGGTGAAGCGGTGCAAATGACAACGGAGGCGGAGGCCGTGAACCCTCCGGCCAGCGCAAATCCAACCCTGGAAGCAAGCCGATGACCCGCAACACCAATCTCAATGCCAGCGAGCGCCGCCGCTGGCAGCACGCGAGGGATCTGTTCGCGGTCCTGGTCGATCGCGATCTCAAGATCCTCTACAAGCGCTCTTCCCTGGGGTTTGGCTGGGCTTTGGTGACGCCACTGCTCCAGCTCTTTATCTTCTCGTTTGTCTTCCGGCGTGCCTTGGGGATGCAGATAGAAAACTATGCGTCGTTTGTATTCATCGGCGTCCTCGTATTCGGCTGGTTCCAGGGCGCGTTGGGCATGAGCGGCGGGCTGATCACCGGTAGCAAGGCGTTTGTCACCCAGCCCGGCTTCCCGCTCACGCTGCTGCCTCATGTGATGGTAGCGGTGCGGCTGTTTCACTTCATGATCGCGCTGCCGATTTTGTTCGGGTTGCTGTGGTGGCAGGGCGTCCGCCCCTGTTTGCCTTGGCTTTCGTTGCCGGTGCTATTGGTCGTGCAATACTTTCTGATTGTCGGGCTCGCCTATCCGCTAGCATCGATCAACGTGATTTTCCGCGACACCCAGCACATCGTCGGCGTGCTTTTGCAATTGATGATGTTCTTGACGCCCGTCTTCTACAGTTTGGAGAACGTTCCGCCGCCGCTGCGGCCTTGGTTTTACCTGAATCCGATGGTGGGACTGGTTCAGTCGTGGCGGGCGGTCCTGATGGAAGGGGCCTGGCCGGATCCGCGGGTGCTGGCCGGGCTGCTGGTGTTCGGGATCGTGCTGCTGATCGCGGGCCGCAGGATTTTCGTGAGTCAAAGCTACCGCTTCGCCGAGGAAATGTGATGAAAGTCTTAGTCAAAGCCGCCAACGTTGGAAAAACCTTCATCCGTCGATCCTACGCCCGAAGATGGCGGGATCTGGCAGCGGGGGCCTGGGGAGGATCCGCGCAAGAGCCGTTGTGGGCATTGCGCGGCGTCTCGTTCGAGGTCGCTGCCGGAGAAATGTTGGGAATCGTCGGGGCCAACGGCGCGGGAAAGTCCACCTTGCTGCGCCTGCTAGGCGGCGTCGGCAAGCCCGCCACCGGCAGCGTGGAGATTCACGGGCGGATCGGCGCGCTGCTGGAACTCGGCGGAGGATTCCAGGGCGATCTGACAGGAAGGGAAAACGCCATTCTCGCCGCGGTGGTGGCTGGACTTTTAAAGCGCGAGGCCATCGAGCGTCTGCCGGAGATCATCCGTTTCGCCGAGCTGGAAGATTTCATCGACGCCCCGGTGCGGACCTACAGCACCGGCATGACGATGCGGTTGGCCTTCGCCGTGGTGGTGCATACGGATCCCGAAGTCATGTTGGTCGATGAATTCTTGTCCGTCGGCGATTTGTCATTTCAGGCGAAGTGCGGCGTCCGCATCGCCGAACTGCGCGAGCGCGGCTGCGCGATCGTGCTTGTTTCCCACAGCATGGACCAGGTCAGGGAGTTATGTGACCGGGCGCTGTGGTTGCGGCGAGGGGAGATGGTGGCTTGCGATTCGGTGAGGTCGGTCGCCGCGGCTTATGAACAGGAGATGCGGGAGGAGTCCCTGCGCCGCACGCCCGCCGCTCCAGCCCGCACCACGGATGCGGGCACCGAGCTCAGGCCCAGGGAAAACCGCTTTGGCTCGCTGGAGATGGAGATCACCGGGGTTGTCCTGCACCCCGGTCCAACACTGACCACCGGCGGAACCCTTGGAATTGAAATCGGGTATCACGCGGAAAATCCCCTCCCGGCTCCCGTGTTCGCGGTGTCGATCAGCCAGCCCGACGGCACCGTCTGCCTCGACACGAACACGCTGTCCGCACGCGTCGCCGTGGCGCAAGTCAAAGGGAGCGGCGCCATCCGGCTGGTCATTGATCGCCTGGACCTCGCGGCGGGCTCCTATTTCGTGGACGTCGGAGTTTTTGAATCCAGCTGGAGCCACGCCTACGATTATCACTGGCATGTCTATCACCTGACCGTCGAGGGAGGTTTCGCCCACAAGGGGATTCTCGCGCCTCCATGCCGCTGGTCGCTTGCGGAAGCCACGGGCTCGCCACGAGTGAAGGAACGGCTGGCCGCAATCTGACCGGCGAGCCACCGGCAGTTTGTCGCTGGGGGGATTCCGGTCTTCTCCGTATCAAACTCCATCCACATAGACATATCCTTCCGATGCGCGTCCGACAGCCGGCCGTAAAAAAGCCCGTCGTGATCGCCGGTTGCACCGGACGATGATCCATCGGGAGACTCGTCTTCTATCCGCCATTGGCGGGCGAGTCAGGTTAGAGCGCCCGATTTGGCGAGGGCGGACAAGAAGTTCCAATGGATAGTTTGAAAACCAGTCAACAATATGAATGTCTCGGTAATTATTCCGGCCTATAACGGGGCCGCCACTTTGGAAGAAACCCTGAAATCCCTGCAAGCTCAAACCTTGTCTAATTGGGAGGCGATTGTCATTGATGACGGTTCTCAAGATGAAACGGTGGCGGTCGCCGCTCAATTGGCGGAGCAGGACTCCCGCATTCGATTGTTTCGCCAAGCTAATGGCGGGGTTTGTTCCGCCCGGAACCGGGGGATCCAAGAAGCACGCTTCGACTGGTTGCTCTTTCTTGATGCCGATGATTGGGTCGCCCCCGACTACTTGGAGAAAATGACCGGGATGGCCGGATTCGATCCCAGCCTGGATCTCATTCACTGTGGCTGGACCTGCGTTGCTCCGGATGGGACTCTCATGGGAGAGAAATACGCCCCTGACGCTATCGACCTATTTCCCTTTCTGGCGCGCAATTGCACCTTTGCGATCCATGCTTGTATCGTTCGCAGGGCATTGGTTGAAGCCGCGGAAGGGTTCTCCCTGTCTTTGCCGGTTTGTGAAGACTGGGATCTTTGGCAGCGTCTTGCCAGAACAGGAATCCGCTTTGGGGCGGTCAGGGAGATCCTGGCATTCTATCGGATGCGCCCCAATTCCCTATCGAGGGGTGCCCGGCAACTTTCCACCCATGTGATGTGGGTGCTGGATCAAGGACATTCTGCCGATCCAAGAGTATCAAATCCCGATCCTCGTTATGCCCAAGGGCAGCCCCGAGAAGACCTCGCTCACCTGAAACTCTCCCTCTCCAGTTGGCTGGCGGGGTTCTTTCTCGGAGAAGGGAAGGATGCACGACCGCTGCTCACCCATATCAAGGATGATCACGCGCCTGAGCTGGATCCGAATCTGGTCGCAACCAATCTTTTCGAGTCCGTCATCTTGTCAAGCTGTCACCCCCCGGCGCGCTGGCACTGCCTGTGGACGGGAGTCGAAGGGGGTCTCGCGGATTTCCTCACAGCCTTGGAAAGCCAGTCCCAGGCATCCGGGCTGGCTGCCAGAGCCCGCAAGATTCTCGAGATCCTGGTCTTGCGACAGGCCCCGATGTTTGATTCTCTGCAGATTGGAGCAACCTACGGGGTTCGCTTGGAGATCACAGAACCCATCGATGACATCCTGCCGCCGGAGAAGTGCGATCGTCTTTATTGTCAAATCGTCATCGAAGGAACAGAATTAGGCAGATTGGAATTGCCGGTCATTGATGGCAAAGTCAGTGCCTGGGTCATCAAAGATGCGATCGCCGCCCAATTTTCCTGGCCGATCTTGGGGAAATTTTTCGAACATACCCACTACGCCCCCGACCAGGTGTCAGAACATGACGCCCTTGGCTGGACAATCTTTTTACAACAACTGTGGGGCAAACCCGATTGGAAGTTGGGTGACTTCTACGATTCCGAAATCCCAGAAGAAGCTTCAACGGTAAAATACCTGGGCGATTCTCCGAAATTGGCCATCGAAGTCAGTGAGGAGCTTTATGACGTCTCGGTGAATGTGGCGGAACTCAATGTCATGGTAACCGTCGGCGGAGTTGCGGTTGGGGCAATCTCGCTACCCGTCCGGGATAATTTCATCACGGCCCGAACCTTGCGAGTTGCCGTGACGGTGGAGAGCGGCTTGGAATTGTGTCGGGTTTTCGTCCGGGACGCTTTGCTTGGCTGTTCTTTGCGGGATTCAACCCCGTTGCGATCGCGTTTGGCGAAATTGGCCCGAACTCACGCTTCTCTGGGATCAATCTACAATCCATCGGGTCCAACTGGAGGAAACACCCGCTCTTGTGAAAGTGTTATCCTGGGTCGCCATATGGGGTCGATCAACAGCATTGTCTCCCGACGGGTGATGTTTCCTGCCACGACCGCCGCTGAACTGGTAAGAATGGCGCAAGCCACTCAAGCGGAACTTGTGCGGCTTCCTGCACCCGGTGAGTCAATCGGGCAGGTGATTTATGCTCCAGATAGGATGGTGAATTACTCCAAGGATCTTGTGCCAGCCGCCGCCATCCCTGCCAATATTCCAAAGACGTTTTATGATCGGGGGCATTTTGAGACGCTCTTTTCCCGTCACGCAGATCCTTGGAAATATACGAGTCCCTACGAACAAGTTAAATACGAGCAAACCCTTTCCCTTTTGCCGGAAACGCGAATCCCGCAGGCGCTGGAGTTGGCCTGTGCTGAAGGGCATTTCACGGGTCAGCTTGCTCCCTTTGTGGATCACTTGATCGCTGCCGATATTTCTCAAGTTGCCCTGGAACGGGCCGCCGAGCGCCACAGGGACCTGGCAAATGTCAGCTACGAGCAATTAGATCTGGTGCGCGACTGCCTGCCAGGCAGATTCGGGCTAATCGTCTGTAGCGAGGTTCTCTATTATGTCGGAGGTTTGGAGGACCTCAAGGCTGTCGCGCGGAAAATCGCCGGCGCCTTGGAGCCTGATGGATACTTCTTGATGGCGCACGCCAATCAGATCTCCGATGAGCCCGATCGTCCCGGCTTTGATTGGGGATTACCTTTCGGAGCGAAGGTTATCGGTGAAGCTTTTGCCATCCTGCCATCCATGTACTTGGCGAAAGCCATCCAAACACCGCTTTATCGAGTGCAGTTATTCCGCCGCTATCCGAAGTTTCGTCTGCCATGGCGGCGATTTGATCCGGAAATCACCGTCTTGGAAGCGCAACCGGCCCCCCCGCCCCCTGAGGTGGAAGCACACGTGAGGTGGGAAGGGGGGCGGCCTTCTCAATTCAATGGGCTGGAAACCATTTTAACGGATAGACTGCCCATCATTATGTATCATCGGGTCGCTCCCAGTGGCTTGGAGAGGATGCGTAATTATCGGGTCACCCCTGAAGCGTTTGAGGAACAGTTGCGTTATCTCAAAGACGGGGGGTTTTACAGTGTTTCGTGGGAACAATGGCAGATGGCCCGTTCTCAACGGAAGCCGCTGCCGGGTCGAGGCGTGATGATTACCTTTGATGATGGCTATCTCGACTTCTTTCAGTACGCATGGCCCCTTCTCAAACAGTATGGCTTTACGGCAACGGTTTTCATTGTGGCCGATCAAATCGGAAAGACCAACATTTGGGATCAGGCTTTTGGAGAGGAGCTTCCCTTGATGGGGTGGCCTGAAATCCACCACCTCCAAGGTGAAGGGATAGAGTTTGGTTCCCATTCAACGGCGCATCACGCATTAACCGCTCTCTCCAATGAGGATCTGGTCAGGGACTTGGCTCGATCGCGCGCGATCCTGCAGCAGGGTTTAGGAGCGCCCACCAGGGTGATCGCTTATCCCCATGGCGACTTCAACCCGATTGTGGAACACTTCGCAGGAGGCTGCGGATATACTTTCGGAGTCACTTGCAGAGCGGGTTCGAGTCAATTCAACGACAGCATATTGGCATTGCCGCGGATTGAAGTGATGGGCTCATCTACTTTGCGGGAGTTTGTCAATTCCCTAAGCGGCTAGCGTGCAAGACGCCCGAGCGGGCCCTGGACCGCGCCATCGACGCCGGCACGGAGCTTTGGGCCCCGGAAAACTATCAACTGGTCGTCGGGGAAGGCTCCGCCCACAGGGGGATTCTCGCGCCTCCATGGCGCCGGTCGCCTGCGCAAACCACAGGCTCGCCCCGCGGGAAGGAACGGCTGGCCGCAATCCGGCCGGCGAGCCGGCGGCTGTTTGTTGCCCGGGACGGCAGGCGCGGTAGAGAGAGTTCGTGACATGTGAGATCAAACGTATCAGGATTCCATGGTTGCTGGAGAACCTCAACCGCGCCTTGGGATCTGAATGATGCGGTTAAATGAGCATTGTAAGGCATCAAGGGATAACAAAATAACAAACAAAATTATGAAGACAGTAGTTAAGAACGACACGGGTATGGGAAATGACTCAAGTGGAATTTCTCCGGAGGCTGCCAATGGCCGCAGATTGTGGGAAACCTCGGGTCGAGCATGGCACCGCCTCCGGACGGGTGTCCAATCCGGCCTGGCTGGCGCGATGTCACTTTTCATTGTCATTGTGTCCACGGGTTGTGGAGGCATGAATCCGGCCCCGCCGGTGCCTGCCGAGGCATACAGATCGAAGCCGAACGCGACCCTTGCCGCGGGTGACGAGATCAAAGTCGCGTTCTCCGGAGCGCCTGAGTTGAACGTGCAGCAGAAAATTCAGGCGAACGGGAAGGTCAGTCTGCCGACGATCGGTGATGTCAGCGCGGTCGGGAAGAGCATCACGGGCTTCCAGTCGGAACTGGCCTCACGCTATCAGCCACATTTGCAGGACCCCGTGGTGACCGTCTCGGTCGAGACGGCTGCCGCGGGGGTCTATGTCTCTGGAGAAGTGCTGCGGCCGGGAAAAATTCCGTTGGATCGTCCGATGACAGCTCTCGAAGCGGTGATGGAATGCGGCGGCTTCACCAAATTCGCGAACCCCAAGCAGGTGATCGTCGTCAGAAATCAGGGGGGCAGGAGCCAGCGATACGTGCTGAACATGAACGAAGCCCTCTACGGCACGGATAGCAGCCCGTTCTACGTGCGGACTTACGACGTCATTTATGTGAAGCAGAGCAACTGGTGACCGGGCTCGCTCACTCGGCGAGTGCCTGTTCGATCAGCTTGAGGATCGCGATTCGGCCGGTCCGGCTTTTTGAGGAGCTGGTGATCACCGGCGGGATTCCGGCGAGCTCCTCGGGCAGGGTTTCAAGAAACGCTTTCACCGTCGCCCGGGTCTTGGCGGGGGACTGCTTGTCTTCCTTGGTGAAGACCAGGGCGAAGGGGACTTTGCATTCCAACAGCCAACTGACGAATGAGACGTCGATGGGTTGGGGGGTGAGGCGGGAGTCGATCAAGACGAACACCAGCCGGAGATTTTCGCGTTGTTCCAGATAGTCGCCGACCGATTCGTTGAAATTGATTTTCTCGCTTTTGGCGACTTTGGCGTAGCCGTATCCCGGCAAGTCCACGAGGCTCCAGGATTCGTTCATCACGAAGAAATTGAGGAGCTGGGTCTTGCCCGGAGTGGCGGATACTTTCGCGAGCGCGTCCTTGTTGGAAAGCATGTTGATCATCGACGACTTGCCGACGTTGGACCGGCCGATGAAGGCGAATTCCGGGCGGTGCCAATCGGGTGCCGATTGGAGGTCGCGGGCACTCATGTTGAAGACGGCTGACTTGATTTGCATTGATTTGAAGACGAGAATAGGAGCTCCCACGGGAGCTCCTTTTTTATTTTACGGGATGGAGACGGAAACTACAGGCCCGGCACCGATCTTCATTGGATCCCGGAATTACGTCGAGCCTGGGATTTGACGTCTGAAAGTCGGAGGATTCATCAAAAATGGCTTTTCTCATGAATCAAATTAATGGGTGGAATGAATCCTGCTGTATTACGGGCGATGCATCAACCCAACTCATTGAAAACAAGTGGCCTTATCTTAGGGATTCTCGCCTTCGGAACCGCCGTGACCCACGCGCAAGACGCTGCTCCGGCCATCGATTCGGGCAATACCGCGTGGATTCTGACCTCCACGGCCTTGGTTTTGTTCATGACGATGCCGGGTCTGGCCTTGTTTTACGGCGGCTTGGTGAGGGGGCGGAACGTGCTTTCGGTGATGGCCCAATGCGCGGGAATCGCCTGCATGGCTTCGCTTTTGTGGGTCGCGGGGCTCTACAGTCTGGCGTTCAAGGGCGATGGCGCGTGGATCGGAAATCTCGACGCCGCCTTTTTGAAAGGCATTCACATCGAGACAGTTGCGCCCGGGACCCAGCTTCCGGAGACGCTGTTCGTGATGTTTCAAATGACCTTCGCCATCATCACGCCGGGCTTGTATGTCGGGGCGGTGGTCGAGCGGATGAAATTCGGGGCGATCATGCTTTTCTCCGCTTTGTGGCTGGCGGTGGTTTACGCGCCCGTCACCCACTGGGTTTGGGGCGGCGGCTGGTTGCAGGACATGGGAGTCAAAGATCTGGCGGGCGGCATCGTGGTGCATGCGACCGCCGGGGTTTCCGCGCTCGTCCTCGCGATCATTCTCGGCAAGCGCCGGGGATTTCCCGAGCATCCGCATCCTCCACACAATCCGGGGATGGTCTTTGTGGGTGCCGCGATGCTGTGGGTCGGGTGGTTCGGATTCAATGCCGGGAGCCAGCTCGCGGCGGGCGGCGGTGCCGGGATGACGATGTTGGTGACTCATCTGTCCGCTTGTGCGGCGGCCTTGGTCTGGTGCCTTCTCGAACGGATTCGCAACGGCAAGGTCGGGTTGATCGGCATGGTGACCGGTCTGGTAGCGGGCTTGGCGACGATCACGCCGGCGTCGGGTGATGTCGGCCCGCTGGGCGCGATCGTGATCGGGTCGATCGCGGCTGTGATTTGCTATTTCTCGGTCAGTTTGATCCGGGAAAAGTGGCACATCGACGACTCGCTGGACGTGTTCGCGGTGCATGGAGTGGGCGGGATTCTGGGAACGCTGCTGCTGGCGGTTTTCGGGCAGAGTTCGTTGGGCGGTCTTGGAAACGTGAAATCGATCGGCACCCAGCTTGGGATACAGGCAACGGGCCTCGGGGCGGCCATTCTGTGGTCGGCGGTCGCCACGGTTGCGATCGCCTGGCTCGTGAAAGTCACGCTCGGCCTGCGGGTGAGCGAGGAGCAGGAATACGAGGGCGTGGACCGCTCGGAGCATGGCGAGAACGCCTATCCGATGGAGCCGTGAGCTATCGTTTCTCGATCGCGACCAGCGTGATGTCGTCCATTTGCGGGCCTTCGCCGGTGAACTGGGCGAGCTCTTCCTGCATCCGGTTAAGCACGGCTTCGGCTCCCAATGGCGCGGCCATGCGGAAGGCCTCGCACATTCGCTCCATGCCGAATTCCTCTTCGTGCGCGTCCACCGCTTCCTTCATGCCGTCGGTGTAAAAAAGCACGCAGTCGCCGGATTTCATCTCCACTTCCTGATCCCGCGTCACGCGCTCGAAGACCGCGCCGCTGTCGATGCCAAGTGCGAGGCCGGGTGAGCGGAGGAGTTCGACCTTGCCGGTCTCCCGCCGGAATAACAGCGCGGGCTCGTGTCCCGCGCGGGAGAGGGTGAGCATGCCGGTGGCGGTGTCCAGGACGCTGTAAGCCATGCTGATGAACATGTCTTCGCGGATGTCCGGGAAAATCTGGCGGTTGACGGCGGCCATGACGTTAGATGGCGAGATTTCGCCGGAGGCGACCGAGCGCAGGGCGCTGCGGCACATCGCCATCAGCATGCCGGCCGGGACTCCTTTGCCCGAGACGTCGGCGATGACGATGCCGAATTTTTGCGCGCCGAGGTCGATGTAGTCGTAGTAATCGCCACTGATGATTCGTGCCGGAAGGTTGGTTCCGCTGATCCGGAAGCCGGCGACGACCGGGTCTTGTTGGGGCAGCAAAATCCGCTGCACTTCGCGGGCGTTTTTCAACTCGCTTTCGATCGCGCGTTTCTCATGGGCTTCCCGGTGAATCCGGGCGTTGCCGATGGCGAAGGAGGATTGCTCGGCCGCCGAGCGAAAGACGGCGAAGTCGTTGGCGGTGAAATTGCCGTCCTCACGGCGGCGGGCCACGACCAAGACTCCGAGGTCCTTATTGGCGTGGCGAAGCGGGGAGAGCAGTGCCGACACATCGCCGGTGTAGCGGGTGAAGGCGTCGCGAAACGCGGGATGGTTTTTCACATCCTTGACATGGATCGGCTCGCCCACGCTGAGGCAATAACCGAGGATCCCTTCGTCCAGGGCGACGCGGGACAGGCGCAGATGGCTTTCGAGCGCCCGCGGATCGCGCTCCGCCTTCTTGCGGATTTCCACCGGAATCCCGATCAGTGGCGGACATTCTTCCGAAATGTAGGACGGATTGAGGAAATCATTTTCGGCGTTCACGAAGTAAATCGCTCCGCCACGGGCGGTGACGACCTTGTCGATGCCATCCACGATGATGCGGGAGAGCAACGAGGGGGACGGCTCGTTTTCGATCGCCAGGCCAAGGTCATGCAGGAAGGTGAACATCCGGTGCTCCTCGCCCTCGAGATCGTTGAATTTCTTGCGGATGATCCGGGATTTCCGGCGCTGGTTCCGAAGGGCGAGCAACAATACCGCGATCACCAGTGCGCCGACTGCTAGGATGATGGCGGTGGAGTCGGGCATCCTTGCGGCGCTATGATTGCTCTCCCGGCGTCTCCGCCTGCTTCTGCTTCGTCTCCAGCTCGGATTCCAGCAAGGTGACGACGTTTGAAAACGCGCGCAGGTTCCGCTCGTTGGTTTCGGAAAGGACCTTGTGCGCCTCGAGCACGTGTTTCGTTTGCTGGATCTGGCCCAAGGCGGTGGCCGGGCGGTGGGGCTTCAAGGCGGCGCGAATCGACTCGACGGATGCTAACCAAGCTGCTTTTTCCGGGTCGATTTCCATCAGGAAATCCAGGCCCAGATCCTCAAGCGAGTGTCGGTTGCGTTCGCTGGCATCGGCGATTTGAAGGACCGCGCCGGGCTTGGCGGACAGGCGGCTGGCCATTCCGGCAAGCGTTCCCATGAACGTGGAATCCATGCCGGTGCAGGCTTGTAAATCCACGACCAGACAAGCCTCACCTGAGGCGATTCGCTCGAGGCCGAACGCTTTCAGCGCGGGACTGTTCAAGAACGAGCCTTTCCCCTCACAGCGGATCCAACTGAATCCATCGAAGATTCCGACTAAAATTGGGCATTCCGTTGTCACTGAAAAAAAGCCGTCATTTGAACGGCAAGGGATTGCTGAATGTAAAATCAGAGTGGCCGATGGTCAACCATCCATCTGAGAATTCAGCAACTCACCGCCAGAGGTAGGATTGGCGGCTGGCGATCTCGCGTTTGCCCCGCCGCAGCGTGGCTTTCCAGGTCAAGACCTTGCCTCCCTTGAAATAGTCGTCGCCGATCACGGCGAATTCCGCCAGTCCCTTGGTGGCGGATGAAGGGAAGCTTTTCGTCATTTGTTTCACCAGGCTGGGGCTGCCGCCTTGCTGATACTGGAAGATGAGTTCCACATCGCCCTGGCCCGCGCCGTCCGGGTCGTTCCAAAGCAAGGTGTAATATTGCCCGAGCCTGTTGCGTTGCTCCGCCCAGCTGACCGCGCCGTATAGGTGGCGCTCCTTCTCCATCCTCGCCATCGGCTGGTCACTCCCTTTTGGCTCCACGTCGCGGAGTTGGAACTGTTTGACCGCCAAGGCTTGGCGCGGTCCCGCGCAGGCACCGAGCAATAACACCGCAAGAAGACTGTAGCAGGGATTCACGCCGGGGGATTTAACCGGCGCGGGAGCGTGATTCAAGGCACAAGAAATTTCGCGCGGCTTTTCGCGCCCGGTCACTCGGCCTTCGGCTCCACCGGTGGCACCGGAGTGGTGGCGGCCGGCGCCTCGGGATCGATCACCGTTGGAATCGCGCCCTCCGGCGGCGGGCCCGCGGGCTCGACGACGGGAAGCGGTTGGCCGAAGCCGTTGCCGGGCAGGGGAGGATAAATCTGATATTCCCCGGGAGCCGTTGTCGGTGTCTGCGTCGCGGCGTTCGGATCCTCGAGCATGACTGAGGGGACGAATCCCACCTCGCCGCTATCGAGCTCCACTTTCACATAACTGTCGCTGGTGGAAATCACCTTCATCGAGGAGCCCCGCGTCAGAAGCTTGTCCGCGTCCGCATCGCCTTTCGGGCGGGTTTTGAAAAAGGCAGTGTTGTCCATCGACGTCCGGACGAACTGGCCTGCGGAAAACGTGGTGCTGGTGGTCGGTGTGGAGCGATTGCCGCTGCCGGCCGGAAGGAGCGGATTGTAGCCCCCGTTGGTGACTGGGCCCGTCATTGTCTCGCATGCCGCGAGACTCAGGAAAGCAAGAGCGGAGATGGCCGGAATGCACTTCATAGATACGAGAAAGTGGCACGTTCCGGGGGCGTGGTCAACGTCATTTCAGGCAGCGAAATTTGCAGGCGGGACGAATGGTGGGAATCAGGATCTGAAAGGGTGGTGGCCGCTGTTGTCACTGTTTCCGGTCATTTTCTGTGTTTTGACGAGTCCGTGCCCATGCCGGACTCAAAACGGGCAAGTCGAGCGGAAGGCGTGTTCGTCAGCCCATTCGTAGATCATCCGGCGGGAGGCGGCGTTGTTGGCGGCGAGGATTTCCAACATCTCTCGGTGGCGTGTCAGGTCTTCCCGGAGTCCGCGTTTGATGGATACCGGACTGGCGATGGTGCCGTAGAAGGGATCCCGGAACCGCTGGAGCGGGCCGTATTGCGGCTCGTCCGGCAGGTGGTGCGTCTGCCGCTTGAGGTCGTCGATCTGTTCCTTGAGGACCATGCAGTAAACCTTGAGTTTCTCGTCGCCGGCAGTGGCGAGGTTGGTGGCTTCCTCGCCGAGCCATTCCATTTCGAGCTGGAGCATTTCCCGCAAATCATTGGCGGCATAGGCGGTGTTGAGGCGCTGCATCCAGACTTTCTTGTGCTCCTTGAGCTGCGGGTCGGGCTCGAGATCCGGGTGGAAGGCCTTGGCGAGTTGTTTGAAGAGCGACTTGAGGTCGCGGTTTTTGGCGTCCTCCAGTTCGAGGCGTTTGCGCTCCTTTTCGGCCTGGGCCTTGGTGGGTTTGCGGCGGGGCTTTTCCGCAGCTTCCGGGGAATCCGCCATGTCTCCAAAAAGCGCCGAGGCGGCGCCCAGGCGTTCGCGCACCGTGCGCTCGAATTCCTCGGGATCGCCATTCGGATCAAGGTCGCTCAGATCCAGCTCGACCCCGGCCTGACGCGCGGTCTGTTCGATCATCTCACGCAGGAAATCGAATTCCTCGTTGTCGTCCTCTTGCCTCCGCTGGTCGTCGACGGAAGGACCGAACTCCGCGATGACGGCCTCCAGACCGGCGATTTCATCCTCGCCGAGCCCCACGGGATCGCCCAGCAGGTCCGCCGCCTTGCCACTCAACAAGTCGCCGAACCACTGGCGGTGCTTGGCTGTTAGGTTGAGGCTTTGCATGGCTTTGCGGCCATTGAAGACGAGGTCCCGATTCGCGCGGTTGAGATCTTCGATCAGTGGCATCAACTCGCGGATGGCGACGGCGAGAATGTCGTCGAGCCGTGCCTGCTCGCCCGCGTGGCGGGCTTTGGTGGTTTCGAGACTTTTCATCAGGCGGTTGAATTCCACCTGCGTCCGGCTGAGAGGGGCGTCCTTCCCCGGACGAATGACCAGACCCTCTTTGTGGTGGGCGGGTTTGTGCTGAGGCTTGCGTTTCATCGGCAGGGATTTTCCCGCTAAACGGCCTGAAGTCAATCGCCCGGGCGGTCGGCTGGGCCTCCATTTCCCTTTTGATGAAATCGGGGTATACTAGGAAATGAGGCGGCTGTTCATCATTCTGTCCGCCTGTGTTTCCACCCCCATCCCAGCAGGAGCCATGGAACTCACCAGCACGGCATTCAAGCACAACGGAACCATTCCCGCCGGGCATTCCTACCATGGCGGAAACATCAGTCCGCCGCTGGCGATCGCCGGGGTCCCCGCCGGCGCCGTGAGTCTGGCGCTGATTTGCGACGATCCGGACGCACCCGGCGGCACGTGGGTGCACTGGGTGGTTTGGAACCTCGATCCGAAAACGAAGCAAATCCCCAAAGGCGGCCTGCCTCCTCAGGCGGTCGTGGGGAAAAACAGCTGGGGCAAAGCCGAATGGGGCGGACCCGCACCGCCCAGCGGCACCCACCACTATGTCTTCAAACTCTACGCGCTCAAAGAACCTCTCGTCTTGAAGACCGGCGCGGACGCCAAGGCGCTCGACGCCGCCATGCAAGGCGAAATCCTGACAGAAGCCAGGTTGGTCGGCCTCTACTCCGCCGCGCGTTGAAGGTTCCCCGGCGGGAAGAACGGGGCATTTCCGGAGCTGAAACGGCCATTTGACTTCGGCACCCGAACGCCTATTTTCACTGTCGC